>WRGT01000031.1 GCA_009787025.1 Spirochaetota bacterium | reverse complement strand
ATTTCACGGATTTCACAGATTTTTCAGAGCTTAATTTTCTAAATCAACGTAATCTGTAGCCCCATCAAGTCTTAAGTTTATGATGTTGGCGCTGTCCAATAAGTAACAGGCAGGCAATCAGTTACATTATTGCGTCATCTGCATGCCCATTGTTTTATCAGACACACACGAAGTGCTGCAAGTAAAGTACTGTAAGTATAAAATTATTTATTTAACAAACACAAATGTTGACAGCACTATAAGATACTGTGCAGGACCATAGAACAACCATGTAAAAACAGTGCTGTGTGGTATCGCTTTAATAAAAGCATTGGTTATTAAAATAAAATCTGAAATCATAAACAGAATTGCACCTGAAGCGGCTAATATTCCAGACAGGGATAATGAATTATTCAACCTTGCTATTGCAAAATATACAACTAAATCCAAAATCAAAATATATAATATAGCCTGAACAGATTTTTTTCCGGCAGACTTAATAAGTATTCTAAAAAAAACTAAATTGACGGCAGCTAATATTACAATAACAGCAATATTCCAAGAGTTAAATGCCACGTTATCGGCAAAAGCTGCTATATAAAAAATATGACCTATTATAAAAAAAACAGCGCCGTTCTTCATCAGACTTATCTCTTCTATCATAAGCTGCGTATCTGCAACTAAAGCCATAAGCAGTGAAAGGATAATCATTAATCTATACTTGTCGGTTCCGTAAGCGCTGATTGACAGAATCATCATAATTACAAGGATCAATGTCAATGACGGAGTAAAAAAATATTTTAATGGAAGATACCTCTTATATGAAACAAACTCTCTTATTAAAAAAAAGAGAAAGAAAATTGATGATAAAATATAGACTAAATTAATTTCATGAATCATTTTTTATCCTTATCCTTTTTAAACAGATCCGAGAGATCTCTTAAAGTACTTGGATCAAAGTCGGAACTTATTGCAGCAATATTCTCCTGCTTAATCTCCTGATATATCTCCTTTCGATGTACGGTTATTTTTCGCGGAGCCTTAATTCCAAGTTTAACCTGATCGCCCTTTATATCAATGACTATAATCTCAATATCATCACCTATCATAATACTCTCATTTAACCTTCTTGCAAGAACAAGCATAACATCATTCCCCCGCTTTTCTGTTTTTTTTCATTTCGTCAAGGATATTATGACGAACTGTGTAGCGGTCGCTAAGCGATATTGCCTGTTTACCAATCCTTTTTACAGGATTTATGATTATTGGTCCCTGAAGATTTGCAGTCATATCTCTTGGATTTTCAGGTATTGTTACTATTGAAAAAGTAACCAGTTCATCTATTGACTCAGACTTCACTTCATCAAGGTCATTCTGGGAAATAATAAGCTCATACTCTTCCATAAAATCAAGAGGTCTGACTATTACAAAAGCAAGATCCTTTTCATCAAAAGCCTGCATCCATTTAAACGGCGAACCTTCATCCTCCGTATCCATTATTATGAATTTTTTAATAAAATCAAACCCCAATATACCTTGCGGGAAATCAATAATCTGAATTTCATCAACATCTATTTCGCCGAATGCCTTTGTATTAACTTTTATCCTCAATTGCCGACCTCACAATATAGTATTACGGATGATTACGGGCGATTGATATCGCCTATTGCGGGCGATTATTACTCGCCCCTACATTCACTATCGCAAGAAATCCATCAGAGTCTGCCTGATAGTTCGCGCCCCGACAGAGAGTGCATATTGATGTACACTTTCAAGCCATTTGTAATTCATTATTGTTTCAGAATAATCTATACCTTCATTTTTAGCAAGGATTTCAGTTAAATTCCCTTTTTCGGTTTCGGATTTTTTTGCAGCCTGTTCCATCCTGTTCTGTTTTGCCCCTATATGAGCCAGATATTTAAGGAGATTGTCTAATCCCATATCTATTAATCCAAGGTCTCTTCCGCCTACAAGTTCATGATCGCCGCGTACAAGATCATCTCTTACCTGTATTATCATCTCAAAAATAGACATGCCGCCTATGGTAACGGTTGTATCAATATTATTAGGCGGATGAGGAAAACTCTTATTAATCAAACCCAAATCCTGTAATACGGTACCGCTCCCCTTATCCTCTAACCATATCTGATGAGGCGTTGTTGAAGACAGTATGAGATTATTAAGCCCGCCCTTTGATGCTAAAACGCTTAATCCGCCATTATTGATTTTATCTATAATTATATCAATATTATCTCCTGCCGATACTAATATCTCCTTACCGTCTATCTTCATAACCTGATTAGATGCCGAAACATAATTTGATGCGTCAAAGTTTGATGAAAGTATCTGATCTGTAGCCCAAAATACGGTATTCCCTGCAAGATTAACATCCAGAAAATTCCCTGTGCCAACCTCTCGCGTATGACCGCCTATGTCGCCGCGATATTCAACACCGATCATGGCATCTCCCTGTCTTCCTGCAGTTAATGTCATGTAAATCGGAACAAAGGGATTAGGCTGATCCTCCGTCCCTGTTTTATACCCGCCGAAAATCGCTCTGCCTGTAGAACCTCTTGAATTAGCAATACTGACTATCTGTTCAAGGAGCTGATTTATTTCAGTAGCTACAGCTTCTTTCAATTCAAAGCTGGTGTATATTCCATGCGCTCCCTGAACGGCTAAGACGCGTATTCTATGAAACATATTGACGACCGATTGAAGAGCCGTATCCACTTCATTCAGCCGCGACTGCGCCTCGTTTATATTTGCAATATATTGATCTATCTCGGATAAATGAGTTCTATACAGCATTTGATTTGTTGCTGCAACGGGATTGTCCCTTGGCACCCTTACGGTCCTACCTGTTGCTAACTGGTCCTGTATTGTATCCATACTTGTTTGATGTCTCTGTAAATTATAGATCATTGTATTGTTTATCATTGAATTTGTTATTCTATTCATAATATACCTCTTATTATATCTGTTACGTTATATCTGATTACGCGCCTAATTTGATTATTGTTTCAAGCATACTGTTTACAGTCGAGATAACTCTGGCAGATGCATTATACCCATGCTGAAATGCAACCATATTTGCCATCTCTTCATCAAGGTTTATTCCCGAGACAGACTGGCGTATGTTTTCAAGATTTTTAAGCAGGGTTGTATGATTCTCAACTCTGTCCTTTGTCTCTTCGCCTTGAGTTCCTATGCGTGAAATTAAGGCAGTATAAAATTCATTGAAAGTAGTTTTACTGTCAACCATAGCTGTCTTATGTCTGAGCGAGGCTATGGCAAGGGCGTTTGTGCCGTCGCCGATTCCATTGGATGTATTATAATCGCCTGTTCCTCCAATATCGATCCCTTTTGAAGCCGCTATTTTATCTATATCCGCCATAATCTCAAAAGAGACAGACATATTTGCCGCAGGATCAAATTTCGGCGTTATAGTAATATGTTCCCTTGGAGATAAAAATTTCACAATGTCATCTACCCTTCTGTAATCAAAGGACCCTTGCTGACCGCTCTGTTTAAGAATACCTGTAAGACCAACAAGAAACTGACCCGAATCCTCCAAGTGACGCAGCATAAAGTTCTTCTTATCCGTATCTCCGGCGATAGTAGCCTTTAAAGCAAATATCCCATTATGATCTATATAAGCTACAACGCCAAGTTTTGCGTCGTTTATCTTTTTCATTACAGTATTGACAGTATCAAACTCATTATAATCTATCTCTGCCAAAGAATCATACTTATCATTTTTAACAAACGTCAATGTTCCTGTAATACCTATAGCGGCAGATGCATCAATTTTATTAGTTCCGGCAGCTTTGAAAATCGCCGTAATATCATTAACGCCGTCGTTGTTATAGTCAAAATTACCTTCGCTGTCATCGCTTATATTCAAATGAGAAAAGAAGTTAATATTTGTCTCGCCCCTTCTGCCGAATCCGTCGCGGTGAACCTCATTTGTCAAATCAGTCATGTTCAGTGCAAGGGCGTTTATGTCATTGATATTCTGGCGTATAATAACGTCCCTTACTTCAATAAGCCCTGCAAGCTCGCCGCCTTTTATTGATACTGGAGTCTCCGTAACTTTCCATACAACATCAAACATACCATGATTTTCAGGATTCCTTACAACCTTCAAAGGTCTGAATATGGATCCTTGTACAAGATGTTCGCCGTCTATATATACTATGACCTCATCCTTATCCAT
Source organism: Spirochaetota bacterium (assembly GCA_009787025.1). GTDB lineage: Bacteria > Spirochaetota > UBA4802 > UBA4802 > UBA5550 > WRGT01. The sequence goes on along the minus strand of WRGT01000031.1, from coordinate 13,604 downwards.
TCTCCCAACTGAAATATTCACTATTTTAGATAATTTTTCTATTAATGCATCTCTGCGGTCTCTAAGATCATTGGGATTATCTCCAAGAGCTTCCGATTTCTGAATCCTTTCGTTCAGATCGCGTATATCTGCAGCATACATATTGATTTGATTAACTCTATGCTCCACCTGTCTGTTGGCATTTTCCCTTAATTCATATAGCTGCCTGAATACACTCCTTATCTCATTAGAAAGATGAACTCCCTTTTCCTTTACAACTTCTCTTGTAGATCTCTCTTCGGGATATTTTGAAAGCTCCTGCCATGAAGCCCATAGAGCATCCATCTTGCTCCTTATTGACTGATCGGACGGTTCATTATAGATTGTTTCTATCTGATATATGAAATCATTCTTAGACTCCCAGTAACCCATTATATTCTTCTCTGCAACAATTCTATCATCGATAAATGAATCTCTAATTCTCTCTATTGAGGCTATGGCGCTTCCCTGCCCTATCTGACCCGGAGTATTGGCTCTGTTGAATGCAGGCGCGTAAATCGGGTCTGCCGAAGTAATAATTACTCTCTGCCGTGAATATTCCTTATTCTCAGCATTAGATATATTATGACCGGTTACATGCAGCGCCTGTTGATGCGACTGAAGTCCCCTCTTACCTATTTCAAGTCCCATGAATGTTGAATTCATAATTTTCCTCTCTAAGCTTTAATGTTAAATAACACAGGGTTCACAGTTCCCGCCTGTTCCTTCCCGTCACTCCCATAACCTGACCTGATAGTAGAACTGTTTTTTAATCCTGAAATGATAATGTCATAAAATTCCATATTATCCGTTAGAAGTTGAGAATTAAGGTCCTGAACTCTGGCAACCTTTAATAAAACATTCTTCAATTCAACGCCTGCCTGTTTTAAAATCCTGCTCTGCGCGCTGTCAATTGATTCTATAATATCTTGCAGGGTAATTTCACCTTTTATCTTAGAAGCGCTTTTACACTTCTTCATAAGAGTAACTCTTTTATTTTCAAGGATCTCAATCTCTTTTAAAAACTTTTCCTGTGATAAAGAGAGTTCTTCAATAACCTTGCCGTCTCTTTCTATAATTGCGTCACTTTTCTCTTCTTCCATATGAAATATCTTTTCATAAATTTCTCTTTCATGCTCCAATATATCTATCAATTCCCGAGCCGAATAATCCATCTTTCACTCCTTTTTAATAAGGATAAATATTCGTTTTAGTATCGGTTATTTTCTGCTAAATAATTATTAAGTTTTTGTGAGGAAAAAGGGCGTTACAGGTATTCTTCGGCAAGGCGGTAGATTACCCGATCTGCATAGTAAATCCCGTTTTTTGATAAAAAATATCTCCCATTCTCAAAATTTATCATATCCTCGAATATAAGTCTGTTTAATTCGGAGATAATATTTTTTGGCACAGGTATTGATGTTACTGCTATAAATTCATCAAAGCTGAATCCGATTTTTCTCCTGAGAGCGGTCATGATAAATTCAACAATCCTGTTGTTCTTGTCAAAAATCTCAATATCATACTTAAACTCCCCGCTTTCGATATAATCCAATATACTCATGTTATTTGAATACCTTTTGTCATTAACAAAGGAATGAGCTCCCGAACCGAATCCGTAGTATGGAGTAAAATCCCAATATTTTGAATTATGCCTTGATTCAAATCCCGGCAGGGCATAGTTGGATATTTCATAATGATTATATCCCTTTTCAGCTAAAAAATTCATAGCAACCCCCCAGAGGTCAACCTGCATATTTTCAAAATTTTCATCGGGGTAAAATCTCTTACCCAAGGTTGTACCTTCATCAACCGATAACAGGTAAAGCGAAATATGCTCCGGTCCGTATGAAGAGATAATCTCCAAGTCATTTAATAATATTGATTTATTCTCACCGGGAAGTCCTGCCATAATATCTATACACTTAATATAGCCGTTGTTAGAGAAAAAGAGTTCAATGGCGGATTTATCAATATTATCTCCCCTGCGGCCTATATTTTTTCTCATCTCATTATTCAGGGATTGTACACCTAATACTATTCTGTTTATGCCGGCGTCAATATATCCGTTTAATTTATCATAATTAAGGTCATTTGGATTCATCTCAATTGTTATCTCGGAATCAGATTCAAGTATAAATCTCTCCCTTATAAAATTCATTATCATCATAACCTGTTTTGGGTGGAGTAACGAGGGTGTGCCGCCGCCGAAATATACCGTATCAACCGATATTTTTTCATGAGATTTTGTTATAAAATCTATTTCCCGCAATAGAGACATAATATATGAGTCAATTATGGCGTTATCTAAAACAGGTACGGAATAGAAACTGCAATAGTCGCATTTACTTATACAAAAAGGTATGTGTATATATATTCCATTGTCCATAGCAGTTGACCTGTTTGTTTTACTATTTTTATTTTTTGAATAAAAATAAAAATAGTAAAAATATAATTTTTATACATTTTATACAAAAATTGTTTTTTTATTTATATTGTATATTTATATTGCAAAATATCAATAATATATATTTATAATCATTAATAGATTGATTTTTTTTATTTATATATATTCATAAAATATTTATCAAGTTGTGTATATGAAAAAAGATAAAAAAATATCATATATTGGCAGTTTTGTTGCCAGTACTTCAATTATCAAAGATATAGTTGATAGATTAATTCAAGACTTATCAACAATGGAATATTCAAAAGATGAAATTGATGCGATTGTCATATCAATGGATGAATCTATCACAAATGCTGTAAAAGCTACTATGGAAAAAACAAGCGAACCCTCTAAAAAACTATACATAATAATAAGATATACGGTTTCAGAGACCGAATTTGAGGCAACAATTATAGATCACGGCACAGGATTCGATTTTTCCAAGACTTTGAGCGCTACTCCCGACAGCAAATCAAATGACTATCATAATCAGATAATGAACTATGCAATTAACGCAAAAAAATCTAAAATACCTCTTAAAATACCTCTTAAAATACCTCTAATAAACATAAATAATAAAACCTCACTAAAGGGAATTGGAGTTGGGCTTAAAATAATATTGAATTTTATGGATTCTGTTTCCATTGAATATATTGACAAAAAAACAGTAATTGCATCAAACGTATCAGAATCAACTGACGGTACGATACTACACATGAAAAGGAAGAGGAGGGATTTTAATAATGGGAAGAAGTTGTAAGGCATATAATGACAACGAGTTCATTAATTCAAAAGATGCTCGTACATTAAGAATACTAAGCGAATATTTACATCCTGAGGCAAAATTTAAATTTAACCACATCAATCACACTGTTGTTTTTTTTGGTTCTGCAAGAATCAGTCCGGATAACACCAAATTCGGGACAGCAGAGTATTATAATATTGCTAAAAATTTCTCTTATGAATTATCACTTTACAGCAAAGAGCTTAAAAAAGAGATAGGAGATACTTTCTATATATGTACAGGCGGCGGACCCGGAATAATGGAGGCTGCAAACCGCGGAGCCCATGAAGCCGGCGTAAAAAATATCGGACTTAATATAGCCCTCCCTTTTGAGCAGCACCCTAATTCATATATCAGCGAGGAATTGAATTTTGAATTTCACTACTTCTTCACAAGAAAACTGTGGCTAATCTATCATGCTAAAGCTCTGGTAGTTTTCCCCGGCGGATTTGGAACTCTTGATGAGCTCTTTGAAGCATTGACCCTTATGCAGACAAAAAAGTTAGACAAACCTGATATGCCTGTACTTTTATATGACAGCGAATATTGGAAAGATCTTATAAATTTTAAAAAACTTGTAGACATGGGGATGATTTCAGAAGAGGATCTTAAGCTGTTACACTTTTTTGATACTGTTGAAGAGGGGCTTGATATTCTCAAACCCGGGCTAAAAAATATTATCAGGATTGTAAATAATATATTATGAAATCATTTATCTTTACTTATTTTCGTCAGACTCAAATAATTGAACAAATTCTTCATAGTTCATTCTGCTTGTATCATCCATGTCAAAAATTTCACATCCCACCTTAAGTATCATATTTTCAAGATGTCTTATATTTCTTATAACAGCTCCTATCACTGCTTTCTTATCTGCAGGGAATAATATATCAAAATTAATCCTGCTCCCCTCTTCAAAATATCTAAGAAATTTTTTTTCTTTAAAAACAAAACTTAAACCGCTATGAGATATATCTGCCAAAAGGAACTTGTCGGGTAAAGGAATGAGCATCTGCTGCTTAACCATAAGATGATTAACTACGGCGCACATCTTCTTTACATACTCAAACATGTCTTCTCCTATTGGTTGTGTGCTGTTAACCTGAATATAGCCGTATATTATTACATTATTATAAACTATAGGAACTGTAATCTCAGCTATATATTTATTCCTCGATGAAATGGATATATCCGATCTATAGATATAATTAATATAATGGTTATACATATCCTCTTCGGATTTTTCAGGATCAACATTAAGGTTAGGCATATATATTGCCTGCGACGTGTTTTTTATATGTCTGAGTCTATTATCCTGTTTATTTTCATTTATAAAGGCAATCTTTACATGATCAAATCTTTTCTTTAATTCGTATTCTGCAAAATCCTTTATCTTATCGATCTTTCTATCTATAGCAGCAAGACTCCTTTCGATAATATAATCTGTTATAAGATTATTAAGATATATTATATCTTTTCCGCCAACCGAATCTAATGAAGTTCTCTCCTCTTTCCTTAACTCTGAGAGTATTTGGAATTTAACAGGTATAAATACAAATACATCTTCGCTCTTCTCTACATATTTCAAACTAAGATAGATTGTATTAGCATTACGTTTGGCAACTACAACAACATTCTCCGGCGATGATTTTATTAGAGGAATCTTAAATACGACTTTACCTTCATTATAGCCCAGATATTGAACCTCAATGTTTCCGCTGTTGGTCTTTATAAAAGCAGGAGCTCCTTTGAAAAAATTCTCAAAAAGAAGCCCAAATTGCGATTGATCTGTTACTGTTTTTATCCTGTCAGTCATAAAAATAATCTACCTAAGATAATTTATATCTCTTCGATGTTTACTATAATTCATTCACAATAACTCCATCTAACATTTGTATCTTCCTGTGCGCCATCTCTGCGATTTTAAGATCATGTGTCACGATTACTATAGTGCACCCTTTATCTTTGCAAAGATCAAGGAGTATTTCAAGAAGCGCCATAGAATTTTTAGAATCAAGACTGCCTGTCGGTTCATCTGCAAGTATTAAATCAGGTTCGCCTACTATTGCCCTTGCTACTGCTACGCGCTGACATTCGCCTCCTGACATTTCACCGGGTTTATGACTTGCCCTATCTTCTATATTAAATTTTTTTAGCATTTCATAAGACATATCCTTTGCATCTTTTGACGATATTCTTCTTATTAGCAATGGAATCATTACATTCTCAAGCGCTGTAAATTCAGGAAGAAGGTTATGCAGCTGAAAAACAAACCCAACATGAATATTCCTAAACAGTGAAAGTTCATCAACAGTAAAATGAGAAACATCTTTTCCTAATAAAACCATAGACCCTTTGTCGAAATTGTCAAGGCAGCCCATCATATTTAGAAGAGTCGATTTCCCTGTTCCGCTTGGTCCTGTTATAGAAACAACATCTCCCTTTTTAATATCCAGATTAATCCCTTTAAGAACAGGAAGTTTACTTTTGCCATACCCGTATGCCTTTTCAAGATTTTTTATTTCAACTATTTTATCTTCTAATTGCATCTGTTTTACCTACTCGTACCTGATAGTCTCAACCGGTCTCTGTCTTGAAGCCTGCCATGCAGGAAAAATCGCTGCAAATATGGATAGAAAAATTGCTGCAGCAGCTATAAATGCTACAAATTCAGGATTAACCTCAGTTGGTATTGTATCAATATAATAAACATTAGACGGCACAATACTTATCCTGTAAAATTCTCCAAGCTCAAACAATTGATAAATATAAGCCATAACAAAATTGATTGTATTTTCAATCCATGTAATAATTGCTTCAAAGTTCAATGATGTAGCAAGACCTAACATCACGCCAAGGAATGTTCCGATAACCCCAATAAAAAAACCCTCAAGCACAAAAATCGACATAATAGATCCGGGCTTTGCCCCCATAGACTTGAGAATACCAATAGCCCTCCTCTTCTCCATTACAACCATTACTATTGTACCCATAATAGTAAAACCTGCCGATACAATAACCAAAAATAGAATTACTGTCATTATGAGTTTTTCCAGTTGTAGCGCATAAAAAAGATTATAATTATTCTCTTCTGCAGTACGGGTTATATATTCATAACCTATTGTTTTCTGAATATCCAAAGATATTCTGTTCATTTTATAAATATCATCTATCTTAACGCCGATTTCATATGCTACATCACCAAGCGAATAGAGACGTTGAGCATCCGGCAGAGACATTAAAATAAGTTTAGTATCAAATTCATAATACCCTGTTTTAAAAAAACCTAATACCTTATATCTCTCTATTCCGGGCATAATCCCTGTTATTGCAGTTATTCTCCCTTGCGGTACTACCAGTTCTATTACATTGCCTTTCTCTATTCCATAACGGGCGCCCATCTCCTTCCCTATATATATGCCTTTTTCATAACAAAATCCGGCCTTATTTTCAGTAATAAATCTCACTATATCCTGAGGTATATTATCTTTTGAGCCAATACCTCTAATCACGACAGGTCCCAGATTCCTTTTAAATCTAAACAATCCCTGACCTTGTATATATGCATTAACAGAGGTAACATGATTTAGCTTTCTAATTTTATCAGATACTTCTCTATACTCTTTAAATGCATCATCCATCATTCCGGTTGAAAGAGTTGAAACGGATATATGTGAATTCACATCAAGAATTTTATCTTTAATCTGCCCCTGGAATCCGTTCATAACAGAGAGTACTACAATCAAAATATAAACTCCTATAAAAACTATAAAAATTGATAGAAGCGTATTAAAAGATATAAAGCCCTGAGACTTCTTTGATTTTAAATACCTGATGCCTATAAATAATTCAAAAAATTTCATTGCCTATCTACCGTCTCTGTATTAATAATTGTTCTGTTAAACATAAGCCATCCCTTATCCTTTTTCGGACCGTCAATATAATTAATAAATTCCATGTCACCTTTCATATTCTGAACAGGCTTCCCTGTTTTTCTCTTAATCCTTACACACTCAAAATAGACTCTCCGAAACTTATATTCATATCTGTTTACATCCATTTTAGTCGCTTTTTCATTAAACTCTCCGATATTACGGATAATTAAATCTGATAGATAAAAATCACCATACAGCTCTCTAAATACAGACTCATCTTTTGGAAAAGCTTCACACTCGCTATATTCTTTATAGTTGAGATTTCTCACTGCGCTTGACCATTTTAAAAAGATATATGCAGGGTCAACAAAAATCTCCTTCTTTTTACATGAGCTAATAAGAACCGTAACAGCAGCAAACAAAGCTATAATTTTAGTAAATCTCATATTTAATCCGTATTCTAATATTAATTAATCTTTTTGTAATATTTATATCATAATTTATGAAGCATATCTTAAATGTCTATAGATTAACATTTATTTAAGCAAATTTTATGCTGCTCTCTTTTCTTATTTAATGTAGAAGTTCATTTTCAGAAAAAACCTGTGCAGAAAATTTTTCTATAAGAACATCCTTTCTTTTCCATGAATCTCCCGGTAATCCTGCCTTAAAACAGGTATGTGTTAAAAAAGTATCTCTATCCCACTTCTGTTCAACAGCCACTTGTGGAAGGAGCAGCCCGCGGTTAAATCCCTTTGTTATAATAATCCCGTCGCGTCCAACAACTATTTCATTTATATCATTCACTTTTTCGATTGGACTCAAGATTGATATTTCAATATCTATCTTTTTATATTCTTCACGTTTTAGAGACGAAAATCTCGGGTCTTTAAATGCCGAAGCTAATGCCATATCTTTTACTGTCTCAGGAATACTTTTAATACCTTCAATATATCCTATACAGCCTCTTAGATTTCCATTGATATGTAAAGTTACAAATGACCCGCACTTTTCATTAAATATATCATCTTTAAACGGAGAGAGTTTAATATCCTCATCCACACCAAGTTTATCTGCAATAGTCTTTCTTGCAAGATTAAGAAGATTTATCTGCTGCTCTTTGTTTAATTCATTCATATAACACCGCCCTCAGTCTAAGATTAATGCAGAGAGATAACCTACCACCTGATCCTTCGGTCCAGCCGTGTCGCCGGAATTTGCATACTTTATCACTTTAAGTTTTTTAGCGCCTAACTTTTTAGAGAGGGATATACCTGCAACAACAGGTCCCTCTCCGCAGGCTTCACATTTTCCCGATAAAATATCCTCTTTTATTCTTCTCTCATCAAATGATTCAATGGCATTTATAAATTCCTTATCCTTCTTTACCGCTTCACTGTAACTGTGATAATGAGACAAATCTGTGGATATAATTATTCCATAGTCTATACCTGAGGAGTTAATCTCCTCAGCTATAGTCTCTCCGATAATCCTGCATATTTTAATATCGGCAGTTCCTATAACAACAGGAACAATCTTTGCATTTGGTTTTATTGCCTGTAAAAACGGCAATTGAACTTCAAGGGAATGTTCCATATCGTGAGCCTCTTTGATAAATGCAAAGCGCTCTCTCTTCTCTAATCTCTCGCACAAATCGGAATCAACTTCAACATCACCAAGCGGCGTTTTATAAAAACCTTTTGGTATTATGGAAGCGCCGTTAAATCTGCCCCTGTGAGAAGGCGCTAAAACCACATAGCTTTGAAAATCTTCTTTTGCGAGATAATTATATCCGTATGCCGCAACAGACCCTGAATAGATATAACCTGCATGGGGAGATATGATACCGATTACTCTGCTATTATTAAACTCATCGGATGTACTCGCTTGAGTTAAATAAGAAGAGACGGTTTTTTGCAATTTATCCTTATCTCCGGGATAGAACGAACCTGCTACAGCCGCTTTACGTATATACATGATTTAGCTGCCTCTCTTTAATAATTCCTTTTCAATAATTCTTTTTCGATCTGCTTTAGAATTTCCGAAGCAGCTTTATCCTTTGTGAGTATGGGCAATTCAACTTTCGATCCGGTTCTTGTAAAAAGGGTTAATATATTCGTGTCACAGCCAAATCCGGCTCCCTCTTTTGATACGTCGTTTAAACATATCATATCAAGTTTCTTTTCATTTAGTTTTGATAAAGCGTACTCCTCTGTGTTTGAAGTCTCGGCGGCAAATCCTGCTACAAAAAGATTATTTAACTTTCGGAACTCCCGCGCTGCAGATACGTTTTTAAGAATATCAGGAGTTCTGGTCATCTCAATAAAAATATTTTCATTCTGTTTTTTTATCTTTTCGTCGGATTTTTTAACAGGGCTATAATCTGCCGGAGCTGCGCACATGATTAACACCGAGTTATCTTCAATCTCATACAGTACGCTCTCCAGCATATCGTTTGTTGTCTCAACTCCTATACATCTATAGGGCTTGTTTTTAAGTAAATCCTCACTAATTGGTCCGTGTATAAAACACGTATTTTTAGAGATATTATTAGACTCGTCTGCAAGAGCAATCCCCATCTTTCCGCTTGAGGCATTTGATATATATCTAACAGGGTCAAACCACTCCCTTGTTGGTCCGCCTGTTATTATAATTTTACGCCCCTTCAATAACACCAACCGCCGCCTTATAAATAGTATTTATATCTGCAAGCCTTCCGATTCCTTCATCGCCGCATGCAACGGGTCCCTCATCAGGTTCGACAAATCCAAATCCCCATTCTTTTAATCTCTTAATATTTGCCTGAACCGCTTTATGGCTATACATATTGGGATTCATTGCAGGAGCAATAAGCACAGGACAAGTAACGGCAATAAATGTTGTACTGACTATATCGTCTGCAATTCCGTTTGCAAACTTCCCGATCATGTTAGCAGTAGCAGGCGCAGCCAAGAAAAGCGCAGCGTCGTCTTTAAGGGTTATATGCCCCATTTCATGCTTTTCCCATAATGTCTTATCCGTATAAACAGGATTGCCCGTAAGAGTCTCAAGCGTTAAGGTCGATACCAATTTTGCAGCATTCTCTGTTAATACTGCAAAAACATCATACCCCCCTTTTACAAAAAGACGCGCAAGATCGCACGACTTGTAAGCTGATATTGAAGATCCCACTGATAGTATAACTTTTTTCATATCCTTTTAAATATCCTCTCAAGATCACTTTGACTTATTGTAAAGAAAAAGGGTCTCCCATGTGGACACCTTAATTCCATATTGCCGTATAAAACTTTGCGAACAAGAGATTCCATATCGGAGGCACTCAAAAAATCATTTGCCCTCTTTGCAGAATGACATGCCAGCAGCGAATAGAATCTCTCAACTAAATCATTACTTTTATTTCCAATCTTAATATTATCAATCATATTTTTTATCAGTTCGTCTATATTATCATTTCCTGCAATTACAGGAGCAGTTCTTACTATTATTGTATAATCGGAAAACTCTTCAACTTCAAATCCTGTTTCGCTGAAGATATTCATATTATCTTTAACAAGGGCAAATTCATCTATTGACAGCTCAATGGAGACTGGAAAAATCAGCTCCTGAAATTCAATCTCTTTATTATCCTGAATCAGCTTGTCATATAGAAGTCTTTCGTGCGCTGCATGAAAATCTACCAGATGAAGATTATCGTCCTCTTCTATTAAAATATATGTGTTAAAAAGCTCGCCTAATATTTTTACATTTTTATCAACCGTTACATGAGGATTTACGGATATTGGCTCATCGTTAATATCAAACAAAGGGGCGCGGAATCTCAGCTCTTTAAAGTCTTGCGAGGCGGCAGGAGTGTTATGCGCCTGCCCGGAGTTCCCGCCATAAACTCTATCCGATCTATTTTCACTAACTCTATCGGGAAATCTATCTTCACTATTTGTAAAAAAAGTTTCAGGGATTGAATGAGACCTGTTAAGAGACTTTGATGCCAAATTATATATCATGTCATCTATATATTTCTGGTCAAAGAGCTTCACCTCTCTCTTGGCAGGATGTATATTCACATCAATAAGTTCCGGGTCAATATCTATAAAGACTATTGCAGCAGCATATTTCCCCTTTGGAATTATTGTATCATAGGCGCGTGATATATGATATGAGAAGAACTTATATTCTATAGCCCTGTTATTTACAAAAAGAAACTGCATGTTCCTTGAATTTTTAACATAATCAGGTTTAGACAAATATCCCTTAATTTTTACTTTAATATCACTCAACTCTTCATAGTAAAGACTTTGAAGTATGGATTTCCCAAATATCTGTTTTATCCTTTCATCTAAAGATTCTGCCGCAGGCAGAGACAATTCCCTCTTGGCGTCAACATCCAGTGTAAATGATATGCCGTAAGCAGGGATAGCCGTCTTTAGAACGGTCTCTCTAATAGTTCTTAACTCTTTCTGTTTTGATTTAAGAAATTTTTTCCTTGCAGGTATATTATAAAAAAGATTTTCTACTATTACTGTTGTACCTTTATCACCGGCAAAATCCGACACCGAAACCCTGTTGTTGACGGATTCAAGGCGTGAACCCATAGATTCGTTCAATGTCTTTGAAAGAATTATAATGTCGGATATTGATGCAATACTTGAAAGAGCCTCTCCCCTGAACCCGTATGTTGCTATATTGTGAAGCTCCGACTCATCTGAAATCTTGCTTGTTGCATGTTCTTTTATCGAAAGGGCAATATCGTCTTTCATGATTCCAGAACCGTTATCTTTTACAACAATCTTTTTTAAGCCCGAGTCATATACCTGTACATCAATAACAGATGCGCCTGCATCCAATGAATTTTCAATAAGCTCCTTGATTACGGAGAATGGTCCTTCAACGACCTCTCCTGCTGCAATCATATGCTTTACATGATCAGGTAAAAGTACAATTCTCTTCAAAATAATATTTTAGTTCTCCAATAATTTTACAAGCTCAGGAAGAGTTTTTCCTGCAGAGCCGTTTATTAAAATATCAGCGTATGACGACAGTTCTGTTCTTTCTAAATTAAATTCTATCAATGCAGCGCCTCTGCTCTTTGCGGTTCTGGGTATTGCAGCAGCAGGATAAACTACTGCGGACGTTCCGACTACAAGCACTGCGTCTGCGGCTTCGGCAAATTTCTGAGACTCGCTCAGCGCATTAAACGGAATATTCTCGCCAAAAAAAACAACCGACGGCTTTAAAATTTTTCTGCAATCCTTACAGCGGGGAATCTCTTTTGTCGAAATATCAAATTCGGACGCGCCGTATTCTGCGCCGCATGACATACACACAAGCTGTTTAGCATTGCCATGATACTCTATAACATTTTTACTGCCTGCTTCCTGATGGAGATTATCAATGTTCTGTGTAATTACAGCCTTGAGATAATTCATGTTCTCTAACTTCGCCAGGGCAAAATGGGCGCTGTTAGGCGCTGCTCCTTCCGTAACCTCAATCATTTCAAAAATCATATCCCATACTTTTTCAGGCATGCGTATAAACGACTGGATAGACGCATAAATTGCAGGATCATATCTATCCCACAAACCGCCTGCGCTTCTGAAATCTGGAATACCGCTTTCAACAGATATACCTGCTCCTGTAAGAGCTATCATATTTTTAGATTTTTTTATTATTCCAGCAGCTTTTAAAATATTATTATCCATTGTAAACTCCAGCAAAAAAATTATAAATGGCATATAAGTATTACGCCACTATTGTAACATATATTCATATTTTTGCAATACATTTTTATAGGAGATTTATAAGTATATAGGGACAGGAAGCACACAGATAATTTATGTCATTGCAGATAATATTTGATGCTAAAATATCGAACCGGGATTTTTATGATTTATAATGATTTTTGTGATTCTGTGTTATGGCACTTTTAGTTTAATAAAAAACAATCAGTGCATGAATACTACATCACATAAATCAGCAATAATCACATAAATCCCGGTTCCGGTTATGACCTATATACTAAAAGTATATGTCGCAGTTAAGGTCGCGCCATAACTCGTAAGTTCTATTGAATCCAAGAGTATGGCATTTTTCTTATAATCCGATTTAAGATACTGGTATCTGCCGCCAAGACTTATTACAACAGATGCGGGCGCTATGTAATATGCAAGAGATAGAGTTGAATTAATTCCATACTCGTTATATTTCAAATTCACGTTTCGTTGTGGGTAAGGAGGAAGACTAACCAATGTCTTGTCTATTATATCAACGCCGTGAGAACCCCATAAATATAATCCCGACACTGTGCCAAGGGCAAATAAATTTCCTATAACAAGAACAGTTGCGCTTAAACCAACTCCGGGTCCATAGCTTGTGTGAATATCTACAGTTTTAACAATCTCAAAGGTACTAATGTCGGTCATAGCTGGCGTTATGCCGTAAGACAAATACTTAATGCCTGCAAAAACCTTAAAATAGTCGCCTA
>WRGT01000030.1 GCA_009787025.1 Spirochaetota bacterium | reverse complement strand
ATATTTCAATAGCATTTAGGTCTTTATTCGTAAATATCCATGAAATCCGTAGACTATTTTCTTTAAGTTTATGATGTTGGCTCTGACCCGGGCTGCGAGACGGCAGCCCCTACGACCTATAACATGGTAAATCACAAAAAAATACTTTACAAAAGTATAGTATGTTTATAAATATAAACCATGAAACGTTCAGGTACGGCAGATCTTCCATTACACTATGGTCAGGTTCCTCAATGGTTAGCTGATAGAATGAAAAAGATCGGAGGAGCTATCTCCCTCGCTATAATTCATGAATACGGAAGAGACGAATTTCTGCGAAGAATCTCCGACCCTTTCTGGTTTCAGGCATTTGGCGCAGTAATGGGTATGGACTGGCATTCATCGGGAATTACATCAAGCGTTATGTATGCACTCAAAAGAGCGCTTAATCCAATATCACACGAAACAGGTCTATACATATTAGGCGGAAGGGGTAAATATTCAAGAAATACGCCTGCGGAAATAACCTATATAAAAATTATTTGACACAAGCCAGGTAAATATTCAAGAAATACGCCTGCGGAAATAACCGAAGTATCCGTGAAAACCGGTCTTGACGGAGATAAACTTATACGCTGTTCCAAGCTCTCTGCAAAGATCGACAATACGTGTATAGATGACGGATGCCAAATTTATCTTCACAACTTTATCCTGACAGAAGACGGCAAGTGGGCTGTAGTTCAGCAAGGGATGAATACAATGAATGCGACAGCAAGGAGATATCACTGGCTCTCGGAAAATGTTAAATCCTTTCTGGATAATCCCCACTCTGCAATAGTTGGAGCCAATAAAGGTGAGATTCTTAACCTCAGTGATTCCAGAAGCGAACATGCGCGAGATGTAATAATAGAATTTCTCTCACTCCATCCTGATAAGCAGATAAAAGAGATTCAATCTCTATTTTTGCATAGCGATAGAAATCTGTATATGCCTTCCCGCCACAATGTAATGCCTGAGGATCTTAACAGTAAAAGGATGGGGTCCGTTCTTGCTTTAGCCTATGAAAAACAGTTTAAAGACTTTACCGATATGCTCCTGCTTAATGGTATTGGTCCGCGGACAGTTCAATCTCTTGCGCTTGTCTCTGAGGTAATTTACGGAGCTCCCGTAAGATTTTCCGATCCTGCAAGATTTTCATTTGCCCATGGAGGCAAGGACGGCCATCCTGCCCCTGTGCCGATAAAGGTTTATGACGAGTCCATATCCGTCCTGAAACAGGCTGTAAACAGCGCAAAAATAGGTAACAGCGACAAGCTTAATGCTCTTAAAAAACTAAGCAAAATAGCATACCATATTGAAAATAATTATGAACCTGATGCCGACATCAACAAATTGATAGTCCATGAGAGAAAAATATCAAAATCTCTTGGAGGAAGAACAGTCTTCGATAAAACGGATGATAAAGTTGACGGTAAAATCGATGTCCAATTAAAATTATTCTAACTAAAGCTTTTTCATTTCGGTTATATATCTGGCTGCAATATTCCGATATACTTTTTTTGCTGCGCTCCATTCGGTGATATGCTTTTCAAGAAGATCTCCCTTTTCCACAGATGGAACTCCTGCGTAAATCTTCCTTGACGGTACTTTTTGATTTCTCCTTACTAAAGAATGTTCGCCTATTATTGTCCATTCGCCTACTTCGGAAAAGTCTGTAATTGTAGAATTCATGCCTATAACAGCATAATCTCCAATGGTACAATTATGAATCATTGCATTATGACCTATGGTAACATCTCGCCCTATTTTTACCAAGCCGCCGGGTCTGGCATGAATTGTAACATTCTCTTCTATTGCAGAACCGTCTCCAATGATAATAGTTCCATAGTCTGCTCTTATTACAGCACCCCATCCTATATAACAGTTTTCTCCTATTGTTACATTCCCAATAAGATCCGCAGAGTCTGCTATCCATGACCCTGAGCCTGCGACAGGCTTTTTACCGTCAATTTCATAAAATGGCATAATATAATACCTTAAAATATTTTAGATTAATAATTTCGTTAAAAGCAAGTATAAATTTACTTCATATACTGAAATAACATAAATTAAAATAATTTCAAATGAATTATTTTTTAAAAAAAATAGAGTGACATATAGAACAGCATTATTTATCGTGAAATTAGTTTAATCACTAATTAAAAAAAGAATATGACAGAAAAAATAAGATACAATTTAAAAGATAACCTGATATCAGATAATTTTTATGATGCTGACGAACAATTAATGTTAAGAATCAACCCTATGCTGCTTATTGACAAAGGTTACGATTATATAGAACAATGTGAATATGCAAAGGCATTTAAAGTTTTTACTATCGGGGCGGCTGAAGATAAAACCGACCCTGATATTTTAAACGGTCTGGGAATATGTCTATGCGAAATGGGGATGTTAGAAGAGGCTAAGAAAATTTTGGATTACGCCATAGAGATACATCCCGATGATCCCGTAATCTTTTCCAACATGGCATGTGTTTTTTGGGAAATGGCGGATTATAATATGGCTATCTACTATTATTGCCGCGCTCTGGAGTTAGATCCTGAAATTGAAGAGACATTTTTTAATCTCATTAATCTATATATTGAGACCGGTTCTCTTTATATGGCTCTTATAACATGCGCAAAATTTATCGAAGCTTTTCCTGATAATGAAGAGGCTGTAAATCTTCGCGATGATATAATACTAAATCTCGGGATTTCATTTACTTAATATTTTTTAAATATTTATCCGCATCACGTTTTTTGTATGAATCAATCAAGCGAATATAATCATCCCTTTTATCTATCTTCCAGTTTTTCCCGTCATTTATCATTATAAGCTCTACGGTTTGAGCCTGCCCATTCTCTGACGGGTGTTTTGTAAAAACGAATTTAATTAAACATCTA
Organism: Spirochaetota bacterium; assembly: GCA_009787025.1. Lineage (GTDB taxonomy): Bacteria > Spirochaetota > UBA4802 > UBA4802 > UBA5550 > WRGT01. The sequence goes on along the minus strand of WRGT01000030.1, from coordinate 14,121 downwards.
TTCCCTTCGGATTTTTTCTCTGCAATATCATACTCTGACTCTTTTGGGATAAGACTCAATGAATCTACTAAGGATTCATCCTTCATTCCTGTAATCTTTTTATATTCATTAGCCAGACTGATTGTCTCGGTTGTATAAAGATCAAATATTGCTTCACTCCTGCTTCTGTCTTTTAAAAAAATTAAAACCTCTTCGGGAGAACCGGCTTTTACTCTATCTTTTCCGCACGAGCTAAAGCAGATTATGGAAGATACAATACAACAGATTACAATTGATTTATATATATACATACCCAACATCAATTTTTTATCAAACTCTTTTTTTATCAAACTCATCCATTATTACACTAAACTAAATCTTTTATAATTAAGCGCTTTTCTGAGAAAAAACAGATTTAAAAACAGAAAACAGGTTCGATTTTTTTCCTATCTCTTCATATAACTCATATGAACAATCTTCAACTGCGCATTTACCTTCATCAAAAGCTCTAATGATTCTTTTTAGAATCTTTTCATCTAATAAATCTATGAGCATACCGCATATAAAATTTATAGACATATCAGAGCCTGATCTATGCATGTCTACGCAGATATTTCCCTCATTATTTATAAATATACATGTTATATTTGTCCTGTCACTGCCGGCTAATATATCAGAATGATAAAAATAAACATTTTGCAGATTAATATTTCTTTCAATATCATCCTTTAAGAGATATATTATTCTATCCCTTATCTCTGCTATCAACTCATCTTTTGATTGTACAGCTTTTATTATCATAATATTTCTCCAGATAAGATATATATCTTATCTATTTTATCGGCAATAATTAAAAATCCGTTTAACATAAAGGAGATATATTAGAATTGAAATTCTACTAATGAAAGTAATGAAGGTTTGAGTTTTATTTAATGCCGCGAGAGGGACTCGAACCCTCATGGGCTTAAGCCCACTAGACCCTGAACCTAGCGTGTCTACCAATTTCACCATCGCGGCGTAGAAACATTTTTATAAAACCGAACTTATAATTGTCAAACTAATTTTAGACATATCTTTCAATACTCATTATTCTAAAACTCTGAATCTTATCATCTATTCTAAAACTAACCTCATCGCCAACCTTCTTTCCAAGTATAGCCTTTGCTATAGGCGATCTGTATGACAATACTCCCTTTTCAAAATCCGCATCCCAAGGACCTAATATTGTATAGCTGCTGCTCCCATCTTGACCGGAAAGCAATACCTTTGTCCCAATATTTACACAATCTGTATTAATCTTTTCAGGGTCAAGGATATCAGCTTTTTTCATCTCTTCCTCAAGACGCGATATAGCTAATTGCAGTACAGCCTGCTTTTCCATTAATGTATTATAATCAACATTTTCCCTTATATCACTGGATGCATCTGCTACACCGGATAACTCTTTGGATAATTCTGTCTTTACAACTCTGCCCATCTGATCAAGTTCGGCTTTTTTACGCTCATAACCCTCTTTAGATACAATCAGTTTCTCTATATCACTTTTCCATTCTTCTTCTGCTATATCGCCTGAGCTTTGTATATTATCAAACCTTGTTTTAACGATTTCTTCAAATTTTTCAAGCTGAGATTTTTCTACATAAGGAAGATTTTTAAATATATCAAAAATCTTCCCAACAAGTTGACGGTCATATCTGGCAACAAATTTTTTAAGCACTTCATAATTATCATCACAGATAATATTTGTCATCATATTTTTTAGTCTGTTCCCATCAACCTCAATCTTTTTTAACTCATTCATAAGTCTAAAATATGAAAGTACAAGATTTTCTTCAGGATAATCAAGCCAGTCATAATTCCATGTACCTGTAAAAATATTTTTTGCCACCCATATAAATATATCGGAATACTGTTTTGCTTCAGGTATGATTCTGTCAATAAAATGATTTATTGTATAATATTGATGCGATCTCATGAGTATATTGATTATATACTTATGAATTCTTACAGGAGTCTCAAATAGAATCTCAAACAGAACCTGAGCCCAATCATCTCTATTTTCTACTATAAGATTTACAAAAGCCTTCTTATAATCATAAGAGGCGATCTTCCTTGATATGAATGTGAGTTCACGGCTGTTCTTTATTAAAGATATTATCCTCTCTTTAGGCTGATCAAGTTTAATCTTGGACGAATCGGAATAACTTAACAGATCCAATAATATGAAGTAAGAAAGTATCTGCCTGGTATTTGAAGTTCCTTTAATCTCCTCCATGAAATAATCTATCAGATAAGAGGCAACATCTTCACCCTCTTTTTTAGCAATGTTATTTATAAACTCTACGGCAATATCCAATCTTTCGTTAAAGGCCTCTGCCTCTGTAAACTTTCCAAGAAGTTCATCTGCAAATGTTACGGGTTTATCTCTCATAAAGATCAAATTCTTCTTCTTTTCAGATACTCCATAAAGCGGATCCTTTTTTATTTGAGTTCTTGCCTTACTCCACCATTTTACCCAATTTTTCTCTTCAACAAAGTCCGGTATAAGTTCATTTTTAATATCATCTACAAGTATCTCTCCTCCATAGGATTTTATCAGCAGCTCAAAAAACTGCATAAAATCATTTTTAAAAATCTCATTTAATGTATCCAAATCCTCATATTTCATTACATATATATGATCTTTCGTTATTGGTCTTAATGAGTTAAGAGCCATCTGTATTGACATGCTGTGGTTTGCCTTTTCTCTAAATGTTACAACAATACCTTCGCCGTCTATATCGTCAATTTTGCCTAATCCCCATGAACTATGATAAACATAGTTCCCCTTATCAAAGACAATATTCTTCTCAAAGTCCTGAATTGCAAACTTTACAGGCGACTTAAAATTGTTAAGCTTAGAGAGTTTAAGAAATTGACTGAATTGAGAATGAGCGCCATACTTAACCTCATAGAGTTTTATAAGTTCACGTCTGGAATGAATATCTTCAGGTCTGTAACTCAGCACCTTCTTCAAAAATTCAATAGCCTTATTTGGATTCTCATCATCCCTGTATTTATTAAGAAGAGTCTTTAATAAATCTGCCGCAAGGTCAAGCTGTTTAGCATCAACTAACATTCTTTCAATTCTTTCAAAAAACTGAATGTCGTCAAACGCAACAATTGCAAGTTTCTGCCATAGAGACGGAATTTCATCAAAGTGTCTCGATTTTATAAAACCTTCTATTGAAAGCTTCATATATTGAATACTCTTCTCATGATCCTGATTAACTGTCGCCAAAGCCAGCTTCTTTGCAACCTGCGCATCAAATCTGTCAATCTTTAGCAGACTTTCCCAAACAGGGATGGCTTCCTTATTTCTTCCAAGCCTTTCAAGACTACTTGCAAGCGATCTCAATGCAAAACTGCTCTCGCCGTATTCAAGAATCTTTTCGGAGATTATTTCTACGACAGCCCATTTATGATTTTCCGTAAACTTCTCAATCAATCGCCTTAAATATTTTTTCTCATCAATCTTTTCAAACTCATATCCCAATAAACCTGCTATATATGAAGCAGATATTGATCCGGGCTGTTCCTCAAGCTGTTCCTTGCATATTTTTATTGCTTCGTCTGCAGCATTATCCTCTATTATAGAATTAAAAATATCATCCAATATTTTAAATCTTGATATTCCAACATCTTTAAAATCCAATCTCCCCCAAGCTTCTTCTTTAAAAAGCGATAAAAGCTTCTCCATTATCTTTTCTTTAGACATTTCTCCCATCCCTTTATAACAAAATTTCATATATTTCTAAATAGAAAAAACCCATCCTCTTAAATCCGATGGGTATTTTCTATCATATCCCTCTATATATAGATAGAGGTATTAATTTAAAACTGTCAATTTATATGTCTATTCTATTTTTGATTTTGATTCTCCTATTTTGAGTCAAAAGCCTTATGAAGTTCCTGCCCGTCAAAATAGACTTCATATGTATCAGAAAGAACCTTTATCTGATCAAAGAAAATATAAGCATTTGTTGTATTGCTTGAAGCTGATCTTGACCGTTCTCCTGCTATATATGTCGTTTCCCTTAGAACAATACGTACAAGTTTAACAACCCTTGTTACAGGATAACTATCCGCAGTTTGAGGTATAAATATCGGCACTTCAAAAATAACAGGTTTCCATCCAACAAAATTTACAGGTTGTTTTCTAAGGACATGAACCTCTCCTTTAAAATCCTTTATCCATACCTCCAATGTATATGGGAATCCTCTGCCATGAACCCACATAGAAATTGCTCTTATCCTTCCCGGAAGCTGAAGCGCCCTTTCTCTAACATCTTTTCTCAAAGCCGGATCATAGGTTAAAACAGGCGTACGCTCCTTCCAATCAAGTTCAAAAGGCGGTTCAATTGAAACAGAATTAGTACCCGGATACTTAAACTGAAAATGTATTCCTAATACCTTTTTCTTCTCTTTACCAAGTCCGGTCGGCGAAGAAGCCTCTTCCACTCTCATGTCACTAGATCCGCCGTCAACTGATTTTAACTCCAGTTTTATTACAGGATTTTTTTTCCTCTTAGTCTCTTCATCGCCTTTAGTATATTCTTTTGGAGTAGATGAAATAAACCAGCCGTCATCTTCTATCTTAGCGGCTACAGTAAAATTTTCAAAATCCTCAACAACCAATGCCCTCAGTTCTTCCTCTGCAACATCGCCCAAAACATGCGTTACAATTTTTGAATCAGCATTTCTCATCGATAAATTTATTAAAAGATAACCTGCCGCACAAAGTGATACTATAAAAACTATATTCGTTTTAATTTTCATTTATAACCTCCTCAATTATCCTCATTTTACCAATTGTCCTTAATATATTCATCACCAGTAAATTCGGACAGATCAGTGACTACTCTGAATTGGTCTAAATAAAAATAAAAAGTTCCCGGCGCTTCATAGAGATCATGCTCAACAAAGAAAGAGACAAAGTGAAGATTTCTATCCATGACTGCATAATTTACAGATTGCGGCAGCCATCCCGGTACAATTGCCGACATTTCTCTCCAACCCCAAAAATCGAGTCTTCCCATTTTTAGTTTATGTATATTCCCGCGATAATCACGAAGTTTTACATAGAGTGTATGTCTGAATTTTCTGCCAAGAACCCATACCTTTACCTCTTTTGCTCTCCCTCTTATTATATATTCATTTGGGGGCAAAACCTCAACTCTATCAAAACCTCTATCCATATAGTAAGTTTTCACGCCTAAAACGTATGAATTTTTATGTACTATACCTGTTTCATCCTCTGCTGTCTCATCAGCAAACTCTTTACCTGTTTCACCATTCTCATTAACAGGTTGTCCGTCTTTCAAAGGTCTTGGTTTACCCGGATATTTTCTAATTTTAGTCTCACCAAGAGGACATGTTGCAACGGCTCTCCAATCTTCACACTCTTCAAAATCGTTTAGCCAATCTGTAACAAGACCATCTAATGGCTGTTTATTCCCTCCACCGCCTGTCCGATTTCCAGTTCCTTGTTGCTGTTGTGCAAGCAGGTACGAAACATCACTGCCGATAATAGAAACAGCAATACCAAACAGAATCGACAATGCGGCTACTTTCAACTTCCTGTTCATTGTAAACTCCTTTAATCACAGTATCGATTAATTCACGTTATATACAAAATTATTACATTACTATTTTCAATATCGGTATAGAAAAAGGAAAAATTAAATAATTAATGTCATATTTAATTAAAATATTGCATCACATTTAAAGAAAAAATACCTTTTTTCTTTGTCAAGGAAAATAATATTTAGTAAAATATATATGAGATATGCGCCTGATATTGTAATAAAAACCATATATTAACTAATTTAGAGACATAATGCATTGAGGTCTCTCTTTAAAACAAAAAAAAATATTGCTAAAATATAAGAATTTATTAAAAATATGATTTATAATATGTTGAAAAATTAAATCCTGAAAATATTTATTAAGATTTAACCGAATTTGTTTATTTGGCATTAATAAAACAATAATGGAGCATCAATTGAAAAGAATTACAACCAAAGATTTAACTTTGCTTTCAAAAATTATAATCCTCTTTGCGGGAATTATTATAGGATTTATATGTATAAGAATTTTTTTTCTCCTTATGACGATAAAATCCGACTCAATGAATCCGACACTTAAAGCAGGCGATAAAATTGTAATAAACAAAATGTCCGGTATAAAAAAAGGCGATATTGCAGCAATAGAAAGCCCTACCGAGAGAAATAATATACTCATATTGAGGATTATTGCATCGGAACACGAAACTGTTGAGATACGAAATAAAGAAGTATTTATAAATGATAAAAGAATTGATATTATTGCAGATTCAACAAGAGACAAAAAAAACATTTACCCAATGAAATTCTGCTATAGAGATAATATGCCGCCATTACAGTTAGATAGAAACGAATACTTTGTTCTTGGCGATAATTTTGACAAGAGTTATGACAGCAGAATTTTTGGGAAAATACAAAAAAATATTATTATAGGAAAAGTTATTTATCATAGCGGCAAATAGAATTTGCCTATAGAATAAAATCCGTCCGAAAAATTAATAAATCGAGATAGTGTTATTAACGGAGGTTAAATGACAAAGGCTATTATAATGGCAGGGGGAGAAGGAACCCGGCTCAGACCTTTAACGTGTATAAGGGCGAAACCTATGGTTCCTGTAATTAATAAACCGGCTATCGAACATTCAATAAAACTTTTAAAGTCCTATGGAATTACGGATATAACTCTCAGTATTTACACTCTTCCGGAGAATTTTCAAAATTACTTCGGTGACGGCTCTGAGCTTGGCGTAAATATACTATATTCTGTTGAGGAGAAACCCTTAGGCACTGCCGGCGGCGTAAAAAAAGCGCTTAGCGACACCGAAGAAACATCCATCATATTAAGCGGCGATGGGATAATAGATTTTAATATAAGAGAAATACTCGACTTTCACAAAGTCAAACAATCATCGCTTACAATTGTACTCAACAAAACAAGCAAACCGACAGATTACGGCGTGGTAATAACAGATAATAAAGGAAGAATAGAAAAATTTCTTGAAAAACCCTCATGGGGCGAAATATATTCGGACAGAGTAAATACGGGAATGTATATAATCGAACCTTTGCACATTACAAAATTTATACCCAATGAAGAAAAGTTCGATTTCTCGCTTGATCTTTTCCCCATTTTACAAAAGAAAAAAATACCCATGTATGGATTTGTAACAAACGGATATTGGTGTGATGTGGGAAATCTCTCTACATACAGCAATGTTCACAAAGATATATTAGACGGGAAGGTCAGGATAGAAATACCCGGGAAAAAAGTAGCTCACGATATTTGGGTGGGCAAGGATGTCGAGATCGATCCCGAAGCAAAGATAGAAGGACCGATAATAATAGGCGACTTTACCCGTATAAAAAAAGGCGCAGAGATTTCGGAATATTCCGTCATAGGCGAAAACTGCCTTATTGAAGAAAAAACAAGCATCAAGAAAAGTATTATCTTTCACAATACGGTTGTCGGAAGAAAATGCGAACTCCGCGGCGCAATTGTCGGAAAGCGATGTGTCATTGGAGAGAGCGTTTCCATATATGAAGAAGCTGTAGTTGCAGATGACTGTTCTTTAGGCTCCGGTACGGTTATACAGTCAGGCATAAAAGTATGGCCCGATAAATCGATTGAACAAGGGACCAGACTTACAGCAGACTTAATCTGGGGACAGACCGAGAAGAAAGCTCTCTTCAGCTCTGATGGGATTACAGGGACATTTAACGTTAAGATCACGCCTGAGTTTGCTTCAAAAATCGGTTCGGCAGCAGGAGCTTATCTCGGCAAAAATTCAAAAGTAGTAATCTGCAGAGATATTACAAAGGCATCGAATCTGATTAAACATGCCCTTACAGCGGGGCTTCTTTCAATGGGCGTTGATGTTATTGATATAGATATTGAAACAGTACCCATTAACAGATACTGTACTAAATTTTTCAATGCTGATATTGGCATATACATACAAGTAGAGTACATTACAGGTTTGCAGAATATCCATATCCATTTTTTTAACAGAAACGGATTTCAGATCTCTGTTGCCGAAGAGAAGGGCATAGAAAAAATATTCTTCAGAGGGGACTATCCGAGAAAGGATGTATTTGAATCCGGCGAGCTGATTCACCCGTCTCATCATATAGGATCATATATCAGCAATGTTTTAAATTACATTGATAAAGCCAGAATTAAAAAAGGGAGTTGGAAGATTATTCTTGATTGCCTCAATGGAACAGCATCATATATATTTCCCGAACTCCTCAACAAAATGAGCATTGAGACGACCGTACTTCGCGGACAGATAAAAGAGATAAACAACGAATTTGATATTATGTTAGGAACAATGAAGTCCATATATAATGTTGTTAATATGTCAAAGATGAATGGAGAGATAGGCGTAATAATCGGACCTCACGGAACAAATTTTACGATCATTGATGAGAAAGGCGACATACTAACAACAGACGATATTACGATAATATTGTCCCTCTATTATATTAAATACACATCTTCAAAGATTATTAATCTGCCAGTGAATACATCAAATATAATCAGCAAACTTATAGAGTCCAATGGAGGAACAATCAACTGGACAAGTACAAGCCTGCGGACACCGGACGATTCAATAGATATATTTTATGAAGGAAAATCAAGATATCCCATCCTTGAACAAAGGATTGATCCTATGATTACATTTCTTAGAATACTTGAATATCTTTCACTTGAAAAGAAAGAGCTGTATGAAGTCAAAGAGACAATGCCTGTGACAAATTTAATAAACACTTCTATTCACTGCACAATAGAAGAGAAAGCGGCAATAATGACTATGTTATTATCAGAGACGGATAAGGACAGAGTGGAGTTGATTGACGGTATCAAGATAATTGAAGACTCATCATGGATACTGCTTCTGCCGGATTTGTCGCAGCCTCTTATTCATATCTATGCCGAAGCTGCATCAACAAAAGAGAGGGACAGGCTTATAAGCAGCTATTCTGAAAAAATCAAGCAATTCCGTCTTAACCAGATGTAGTTAATCTAATATGCCAACTTTAGGAGTATTTGTATGATAAAGACCAAGTCCGAAGATCTTTTTAAGAAAGCATTAAATCTTCTCCCCGGCGGAGTTGATTCTCCGGTAAGGTCATTTAGATCGGTAGAGGGCACGCCCCTTTTTATCAGCAGCGGAAAAGGGAGCCGCATTAAAGATGAAGACGGAAATGATTATATAGATTACTGTATGTCATGGGGTCCCCTTATTTTCGGACATGGAGATACTCAGATAATTGAAGCCGTAAGAGAAACAGCTCTGTCGGGAACAAGTTTTGGCGCACCCCATAAATTTGAAGTAGCGCTTGCAGAACTTGTAATATCCATGGTACCGTCTATTGAAAAGATACGGTTTGTAAATTCAGGCACAGAGGCTGTAATGAGCGCTATAAGATTGGCGCGGGGATTTTCTGGGAAGGATAAAATCGTTAAACTTGACGGATGTTATCACGGACATGCCGATTTTCTATTAGTTGCAGGAGGATCGGGATTGGCTTCATTCGGCATACCGGATTCGGCAGGGGTTACGGACGGGAATGCAAGGGATACTCTTATCGTTCCTTACAATGATATTGCTTCTCTTGAAACCGTATTTGAAAAAAATAAAGGAACTATTGCCGCGCTCATACTTGAACCTGTTCCATGCAACTATGGGCTCATACTCCCTGTTGAAAATTATTTAAGCAAGGTAAGGGAACTTTGTGACAGATACAGTGTTCTGTTGATTTTTGACGAAGTCATAACAGGTTTTAGACTCGGTAAAGGCGGAGCGCAGGAATACTATAATGTAATGCCTGATATTACAACTCTGGGGAAAATAATCGGAGGCGGATTACCTGTTGGAGCTTATGGAGGACGAAAAGATATAATGTCTAAGGTCGCGCCTGAGGGACCTGTATATCAGGCAGGCACTCTTTCTGGAAATCCCCTTGCTATGGCAGCAGGCATAGCTGCAATGAAAAAACTCAGTGATAAAAATTTTTATAAAGAACTTTCAGACAAGGGTAAATTCTTCAGTTCCAAACTTATCTCTATAATAAACAAATATAGTAATAAAGTGCAGTTTCGGAGTATAGAATCTATATTCTGTCTCTATTTTACAGAGAACAGGAATCTGACAACTGTAGATGACGTAAAAAAATGCAATATGAAACTCTTTGCTAAATTTCATTCTGCAATGTTAAATAAGGGGATATATCTCTCGCCTTCTGGTTATGAAGTCGGATTTTTGTCATCATCTCATTCCGAAGATGATATTATAAAGACAATTAGCGCAATTGAAGAGTCTTTGAAGGAGATTATAACGTAAGGACGGATATTATCCGCCCGCCCCTACATCATATGCATCCCCGAGGGGATTCGAACCCCTGCTGCTGAGATGAAAACCCAGTGTCCTAGACCCCTAGACGACGGGGACATGCTTTTTTACTTTATCGATTTGAGGTGTCGGGGATTTGAACCCCGGACCCACTGCTTAAAAGGCAGTTGCTCTACCGACTGAGCTAACACCTCAAACTTGTAAAGTAACAACCTTCTATAAAATAGAGGTTTTAATGTCAATATAATTTAAAGAAATTTAAAGAAAATGACAAAAAAAATATTTTACTGTTTTTTTTCGGTTATAAATGTAGATTCTCTTCCCGGACCTACTGAAATATAGGTTATTGGCGCATTTAATTCATCCTCAATAAAATTCAAATAGGCTTGCGCATTCTTAGGAAGCTCTGCAAATGAACGGCATTTGGATATATTCTCTCCCCACCCGTCCATTTCTATGAAGATGGGTTCTATATGCTTACACTTCGACATGGGGATTTCATCAACTCTCTCCCCATTAATATTATAACCAACCCCGATTTTTATTTTTTCAAAACCTGTTAATACGTCGAGTTTTGTAATTGCAAGTTTATTCATACCGTTGATTTGAACAGCCTTTTTTAGAAGAGGAATATCAAACCAGCCGCATCTTCTTGGTCTGCCTGTTGTTGCGCCGAATTCATTCCCATTGACTCTGATTCTTTCACTTTGCTCTTCATCCGCTTCTGTAGGGAAAGGTCCTTCACCTACTCGTGTAACATATGCCTTTGTTATGCCTATAACGTCATCTATATCAAAAGCATTAAGACCTGTTCCAAGAAGAGCTCCTCCGATTGTAGGGCTTGATGATGTAACGTATGGATAAGTGCCGTGATCAATATCAAGTGCATACCCTTGCGCCCCTTCAAGGAGAATTTTCTTTCTATCTTTAACAGCCTTGTGAAGATATTCCTGAGTATTACAAATCATTGATCCTGCCTTATCTTTAAACAATAGAAGCATGGACATAATATCCTCAAGTGTAAAAGGCTCCCCGCCGAAAATTTTCTCCAACTGAAGATTTTTGATCCTCAGAGTATCGGCAGCCCTCTTCTCAAGCATATTAAGGTCAAAGATATCTCCTGCTCTTAGACCTATTCTAAGACATTTGTCCGAATAACACGGTCCAATCCCCCTCATTGTCGTACCGATCTTCTCATTGCTGAAATTTTCAAGGTAAGAATCCATAGCTTTATGATAAGGGAGAATGAAATGAGCAGAGTCAGAAATAATCAGCCGGTCTTTAACATCATAGCCCTTCTTTTCAAGAAGATCAACCTCTTCGAGAAATGCAACGGGATCAAGAACAACTCCATTGCCGATAACGCATATCTTCCCTTCATGAAGTATGCCTGACGGAATAAGGTGAAAGACGAACTTTTTGTCGTCAACTACTACAGTATGACCTGCATTGGCGCCGCCCTGATATCTTACAACAATATCCGCATCTTCCGTAAGGTAGTCGATCATCTTGGCTTTCCCTTCATCACCCCATTGCGATCCTATAGCTACTGTACAGCCCATATCATCCCTTCCATAATAAAATTTTTTTTGCACAAAGACTATATTATAAATATATAATCAGAATTAACAAATTTTTTTCATAAATTAATACCTGTAATGGTCAGGCTTAAACGGACCATTCACCGGAACACCAATATATGCTGCCTGCTCTTTTGTAAGCTTTGTCAGTTTTACGCCGAGTTTTTCCAGATGTAATCTTGCGACCTCTTCATCAAGGATCTTTGGAAGAATAAAGACTTTATTTTCATGCTTCTTTTCCGCTAATTTGATTTGAGCTAAAGCCTGATTTGTAAAACTGTTGCTCATTACAAAACTCGGATGACCTGTGGCGCATCCTAAATTTACAAGTCTTCCTTCGGCAAGAACAATTATAGATCTCCCCGACTCTAATGTCCATTTATCCACCTGAGGTTTTATTGTAACCCTTTTGCATTTTTTGTTTGTTTCAAGATAGTGCATTGCTATTTCACTGTCAAAGTGGCCGATATTACATACAATGGCATTCTCTTTCATCTTCTCCATATGTTGACCTGTTATTACATCTTTGTTTCCTGTTGCGGTTACAAATATATCGCATAGCGATGCTGCTTTTTCCATTGTTGTAACCTCATAACCCTCCATTGCAGCTTGCAGAGCGCAGATTGGATCTATTTCGGTTATAAGAACTCTTGCTCCAAACCATCTCATAGATTGAGCGCACCCTTTCCCTACATCGCCATATCCGCATACAACAACAATCTTTCCTGCAACCATAATATCTGTAGCTCTTTTGATCCCATCAGCTAAAGATTCACGGCAGCCATATAGATTATCAAATTTAGACTTTGTGACCGAATCATTAACATTTATAGCCGGGAATAAAAGCTCGCCTTTTTTCTCCATCTGGTAGAGTCTGTGAACCCCCGTAGTAGTCTCTTCAGATACTCCTCGTATTCTCTTAACATTTTCAGTCCATCTCTTTGGGTATTTTTTTACGCATTCCCTGATACGGTCAAGTATTATCTCCATCTCTTTATGCTCAGTTTTTTGATCTAAGAATTTTACATCTTTCTCTGCTCTCCAGCAGTAATGAATGAAGAGGGTTGCATCTCCGCCATCGTCCACAAGCAGGTCCGGTCCGCTGCCATCAGGCCATGTTAAAGCCATCTCGGTACACCACCAATAATCTTCAAGCGTTTCTCCTTTCCACGCAAAAACTGCGCTCTTGCCGGCTTTTGCAATCGCTGCTGCTGCATGATCTTGTGTTGAGAATATATTACATGATGCCCATCTGACATCAGCTCCAAGATAAGACAATGTCTCTATTAAGACCGCAGTTTGTATGGTCATGTGAAGACTCCCTGCAACTTTTAGCCCTTTTAGAGGTTTGTTCTTGCCATATTTTTCTCTTACAGCCATAAGTCCCGGCATTTCCACTTCTGCAAGTTCAATCTCTTTTCTACCCCAGTCAGCCAGGCTTATATCTGCAACCTTATATGGCAGCTCGAGTTTAAGTACTCCGGGCATACTCATAAGTATCTCCTTAATTATATATATTTATACTGCTATGTCATCCTGTTACAGTAAGGGTTAAATTTTTTCTGAAATATATATCACCACAATATAAATAAATGGCAATTACAAAAATTTATGCCTCTTCTTCATAATCCTCATAATCTTCACTTTTATCGTCAATCATGGCGGCCTCAGCAGCTGCAATCTGTTTTGTCCCTGTTATTATAGCTTCTGCATTGTGATATATTTCATCGGAAATTCTTGCCATGCTTTTTGCCTCTATCGCCATACCGTCAAGAGAAGCCGTTAATTCTTCAAGCGCCTTGAAAGATGTTTCAATTGCAATTTTCTGTTCATCTGTTGCAACACTTACTTTTTGCGCTAACGTTATGTTGTCTTTCATCTGACCTATTATGATTTTGGTAAATTTCTCTTCAACAAACAGGCTCTCTTGAAGTATTTGTATTTTACTGGCGCCTTGATTCATTTGCGAGATCATCTCGCGCATCATCTGGGCGGTTTTTTGGATTACAGCAGCTCCATCAACCGTGCTCTTTGAACTGCTTGAGATAACGCTGTTTATCTCTTTTATACTCTCCTGCGTTTGAAATGCCAGCTTGCCAATCT
>WRGT01000029.1 GCA_009787025.1 Spirochaetota bacterium | reverse complement strand
TGTCTCTGCCTCTAACCCTTCGCATTTTGAAAACTGCGCTGTCTGTATCCCCTCTATCTCTACTCCGAAATAGTAGGGGATATATGATTCCTTTCCCCTGTCTTCTGCCATAATACTCCTCCTTATAAACTTCTCATTTAAACTTCTGCAGATACTACTGCCTGATTATCAAGGTCTGTCTTTAACATTACCACTAAAAATTCGGCAGGTCTTGCTATTGCTATTCCTATCTCTACTGTGATAATCCCCAAATCTATATTCTCTCCGGGATTTAATTCGTCATCGCAGCGAATATAGAATGCCTCCTCAGGCACTGTCCCTGCAAGATAGCCCTCTCTGAATAAATTGATTAAAAACGCCGTTATGTGCCTTATTATCCGTTTACGAAGATTCCTGTCGTTTGATTCAAATACTGCCCAGCCTGTTCCCTGCTCAATAGCCCTGCTTATCGCCGAAAAGGCTCTCCTTACATTTATGTATTTCCACTCCGAATCATTTGACAAAGTTCTGGCGCCCCATACCTTAATACCGCGCCCCGGTACATAGCGCAGATTATTAATCCCATGGGGATATAGCATCTCATACTCGTCATTATCAACATGGTATGAAACTCCGACAGCGCCCTTTATATACTTATTTGCAGGCGCTCTGTGCTTGCCCTCAAGCCTGTCTGTTTCTGCAAACAACCCGCTTATATGTCCCGACGGCGGCACAAAAACGCTCGACAATCCGCTTGAATCTGCAGGATTGATTATCTCAATCCTCGGAAAGTACATTGCTGCGGAATCCGTATCAAAGCGTCCTGCCCACTTTATGGATTTTAAACCGTCCCTTATCTCAGGCATATCTAAAATCGCAAAGCGATTCTTTAATATCTCGCATTGCTCTACCATAGCCTTCTGTACTGTGAATATATCGTCAAGAGCCTTATTCTTATCCTTGTGGACTACCTCTTCAAATATTAAAACATCAGGCGCAGCCATTATTGATATTTCATCAATCGATTCAAATATCCCCAGTCCCTTCTTGTCATCAAGCCCCTTAAATCTGCCTATAAAATCTTTAGGCGTTATATTTAAAACGCCGTTCCTGCCTTCTATTAAAGCTCTGTTGTTTAATTCAACAGGAAGGCTTCCCGGCTTTAACTGAACTATATGTACAAGCTGGGAACTCTCATTTATCCTGTTAACAAAATACATCTCATCATCAATGCGTGCAGAACAGAGATAATACTCCTCAATAGTCCCGCCGCACTGTAATACAATATTAACTCCGCAAAGATTACAGATTACGTCTCCGGGCGAAGTATCATAGTTCTTTTCAATCTTATTAAAAAAATATACTCTGTTTCCATCAATTCTGACTATCTGCTTATACTCGCACCTGTCTGGCGATCTGATTTCAACAGAGTCTCCAACTGAAAATATACCCGAATCCTCTACTAACAGCGAGTCATCCCCCGCGCTTACATCGCTCTTAACATGGGAAGCGCCTGCCGTTTTGTACCATAATTTTACTAATATCTTATTACCCCAGGAACCCGGGCTTTTTGCAGTTATCCGAAATGCTTCTTCACCGTCTGTGTTGAGTACATTATAATATGCCTCGCTGATAGCATACTGGTCATTTTCATCATCACTTGTATGCGCAACGCGTACTACAACGCACTCTGTACCTCCGGCATTAAAAAAACCATAAACAGCATAGGGGAGATAGCCGTACTCAGTGAAACCGCCGAAAATTTTTTGGTATTGCTGAAATGAACTCACGCGGACAGGCGTATCCAACGGTCCCTTTTCAGCAATACCTATTAATCCGGCCAAACACTGTTTGGAGATAGCTATAGGAGCAATCTGTTCACTCTCAGGCGCAAGAAATACTCCGGGCACTCTATATCTCATCTAATATCCCCTTTAACTGTTTATAGCGCTTTAAAAAAAACAGTGTTTATGCCCACTCGCCGTTTTCAAATGCTACAGTAATGACCTCCTGAAGAGCGCCTGTCTCTTGACTGTTTAAGCTGGAGATTGAATGATGAGAAGGGAAACACTCATACATATTAAATCTCTTTTCATTGAATCCCTGGTCCATTATTACAATAGACATTGACTTGCGCTCAACCTTATTATCAATTACGGTTTTAAACCAGTTTTTCAATTCCATGTCATTCGGATCAGCATTGCGTACAAATGTAATATCCTCATAAGTAACCTTAGTTGGAATTTTTCTTGCAATCTTGTCCTGACCGCCTATGTCATGTATAACCTGAGCAGTACCCTTAATCTCAGACACAGAAATAAAATTTGCAAATTTGTGTCCGTCAATCTCCACATAAAAGTTATTCTTTCCTGATGTTAAATAATTTGCCATAGTTGACTCTCCTTAATTAATTTAATTGTTATTCTTCCAAAAGTGACTTTTGGCTTATTCTAAATACAACAAACTCTGCCGGTTTAGCCGGAGCTACACCGATCTCAATTATAACATAACCGGCATCAATAGATTCCGGCGGATTAAGCTCGTCATCACAGCGGATATAAAATGCCTCTTCAGGCGTATCGCCGAAAAGAGCGCCATCCCTCCATAAACGGAGCAAAAAGGCTGTTATAGTACGCTCAATCTTTTTCCAAAGCTGTCTTGTATTTGGTTCAAATACAGCCCAGTTTGTACCATGCTGAATAGTTCTCTCCATCATACAAAAAAGCCTTCGCACATTTATATACTTCCACTCAGGGTCGGAGCTGAATGTACGAGCACCCCATACGCGTATACCGCGTCCGACAAATTCACGAATACAGTTTATCCCCTTAGGATTAAGCAGTTCCTGCTCTGCATCCGTGAGTTTATAACGCAGTCCTGTTACTCCTCTAAATATCTCATTTGCAGGCGCTTTATGAACTCCGCGCGTATCATCAACACGTCCCCAAACTCCGGCAACACCTCCGCTTGGCGGTGCAAATACCTCAGTCTCCAATTCGGTATCATACATCTGTACATATGGAAAATAATAAGCTCCATACATAGAATCCCGAGGCATCGGTATTGTATCTATCCCCTTTGGAACCTCTTCAGGCGGATCAAGAATAGCAACGCGATATTTATTCCTCTCACAATGGGATAATATTGCATCCCATGCTGCCGGCTCACTCACCCCGGGAGCGGCAACAATTGAAATGTCTGTAATCTCATCAAAAAGGTACAACCCTGTACGTTTACCGGGACCATCATCCTTCCCTATTATCAACGTAGTAATATTATCAGGGTTGGATATCTTAACTGATGATGCGGATTTATCTTCGGCAGCAGATCCCTCTGTCTGTTCGCTGCCGGCTGCCCCTGAAGATTTAACCTTCTTAGGGGGTGACACAGCCGACAAATTGTTAATATAGGCTTTAGTCCCGCCATTTTGAAAAAACTGATATACGGCATGACCAAGCCATCCTTGAGTGTGAAGACCTCCAAAAATCTTAGTATAGGCAGTCCAGTTTGTAACAAGTATAGGTTCATTAACAGGACCCTTCTCTGCTACTCCCAAAAAGCCTACCACATTTGTTGCACCGGATTCAAGCGGCTTTGATCCGCCGGAAATCTCTTCAACATAAATACCGGGAGTTAAATAATTTGGCATACGCTTCTCCATATTTAATATTTAAAACAAATCTTCTATAAAAAAAGAACTTTACTGCATAATCGCTTAAATTAACAACTCTGCACCAAGTACTACTTTTTTCTATCTGTTAAACCTGCATCAATCTTACGCTCTTTAACGCGTGTAAATTCTTCTCTATAATCCGAATCAATACCAACAACTGCATCGTAAAAAAGAGCCGGTGTGTATTTAAGACCAAGTTGATTAAGAATTCTCATCTGTTCTAAAAAATTCATATCAGCCCTTAATGAAATTAAGACAGGAAATGAATTATTGCCAACCCAGTCAAAATCGCCGACATTCAGACTGTTATTATCTTTAAGATGGCGTATTATTAATCCTAACATTTTAGCAATATTAGACTGAAGCTCAAAGTACGGACGTATCATATATGTGCATTTAAATTGCAATGCCGGTTGAACCAGAAACTCAATCTCCTTGCCGT
The DNA here is from genome assembly GCA_009787025.1 of Spirochaetota bacterium. GTDB lineage: Bacteria > Spirochaetota > UBA4802 > UBA4802 > UBA5550 > WRGT01. Next base: position 12,049 of record WRGT01000029.1, on the reverse strand, counting down.
CTTTATTTATTTCTTTTCTCTGTATCCTCTCAAATTGATTATTTAAATAAACAGGTTCAAGCCCAAGAAAGTTTATATACACCCCCTCTTTAACAAGCTCTCCCCTGTTGCTGTTAATATTCTCAATAAAAAAAGATATTTCACCTTCACTTTTATCATTAAGCTGCCTGATATTTTCAAAGAATTGTATTGTAATATAATCTATTATAAAAGCCTGATCAATCATCACAATTGTGTTTTCCTCTCTTGTATATTAACCTTTGAAACAGAGATCAATGAATCTTCATCAAGAATCAATTTGTCAACAGGCATGCCGGTATCATTATCAATTATTTCAATCTCCTCTATAAAATGTACGGAATCTATCCCTTCAAGAACAGTAAATATATCATTCTTGGTCAGCGGCATTCCAAATTCCCATCCTTCACCCAAAGGTCCTCCGGTAATCGGGTGTAAAAATCTCCTCAGACTCATTTCAATCTGTTCATATGCTATCTGTGTTTCGGCAATGCCTTTTCTATAAACCAATTTAAGATCAACAGTAATAGACCTGTAAGAGGGCGATTCAACCTTGAGCTTTGATCCTACAAGCTTTCTAATGTTTAAGTAATCACGCACCCTTCTAAGAAGTTCCGAGGTTGGATATATATCCTTTGACAAATCAAAATCATCGGTATCCGGGTTGGGCAGAACAATCAATATAACCTCGCCGTTTTTACCGGTCTTTGACAAACATTTAGCGCGGGCAACCGATGAGGAGGCCTCTTTTGCCAGCCATTCATAATCCTCTGCGGTTACCGCGCGGTTAAGGTTCTTAAACATCCTTGATGCTCTCCTTTTAAGATCATCAAGGGATTCAATATCAGCCCCGCCTTCAGCAGGATAATAATTATTAACATCTGCAATATACGGTATATTTTCGCGCAGAATAGCAACTGTCCTATTGCCTACATTCCCCTTAGTTCCGCCGCCTGTATAATATTTACTTGCCCTAATATTATTTTTCAACCTTGGAGGTATAATCCCATTTATACCGTTTCCAAAACATATTTTGTTGTTAATATAATCAACCATGTAATGGCGGGATTTTGATGTTGATGAATAAAAATTCGGCATCTGATGGTAGCGAATCCAAATCTCCTCCGAACCGTCAGCGCCCTTCTTAATCTGAATAACATCTTCACCCTCTTCGGCTATTAATATTTCCCGCTCCTCAGCTGTTGGAATATCATTCTCTTTAACTGATATTTCAATATCCGGCAATAACGGACCATGGAGCAGTGAAAATTCCTGACTTAATGCTCCGGTACTTGAGCCCAGTATTTCATCAAGATATGTCTGTCTGTTGAGTGCATAGATCGAATTGAGGTGAATTGCAAGTATTCTTGGGCTTATTTCAAAGCTGCCGTATTCATGGATTATCCTGATCCAGTAGAGTCCATGACCAAACTCAATTTTATTTTCAAGATCGCCGGGGCAGTTAAAATTTACAAAACCCGATTCATGAAAATTATCGGTATAATCATTAATCCCAAGAGCTGTCCATGATTGACCGTTCCAATATTCCCACTTTAACGAGATGTTCCGTCTGTTCTCCTGTTTTGCCGGTATAATATCGTCGGCAGCAGCCTCAGGTCGTTTAACACCTGTTCTGCGATGCTCTTTGATTCTAAAGTATATGCCAAAATCCTTTTCCGGAAATCTCTGATCAAAACCAAAATATGTAATCGGATGATCTTCTTTATTGACCTCAATTATTGGATAATATTTAACTTTTGCCTCTTCGTTGCTGCTAAGCTCAAGGTAATTTTCAATATTATGGTTCGAATAATCTTTAAAATTAAAATCATAATATGATATAACCTTTGAAACAGGTTTTTGCGGAGCTTCATAGTGTAAACCTATATGACTTAAAACCGGAGGTTTAACAGGCCTGTCATAGTTCCATATCCATTTGCCTTCTTCATCTATTTTATACTGTCCGCCGGTGCCAAAATCCCCTGCACCTATGCGAACTCTTATCCAATAATTCTCCCTGCTATTAACTACAGTTGATTGAAAATCAGATGGTCTCTTAAAGCTAATGCGTCCGGACTGCGCAAATCCCCTTGTAGTATCTTTAAATTGAAAATTCCCTTGGGCTTCCATGACACCTTTTACACCTGTCTGACCAAGTTCATGCCAATTATACCCGTTCCAATATTCCACTTTAAGAAGGAGATTATCTCCGGGGTCAGATTGAGAATTTGCAGCATCACTCAATTTAATATCTATATAAATCACTGCGTCAGGTTTTGAAAAAACCTCATTAGAAGATATATACAGTGTGTCATTGTATTTTGGGCGATCAAGGAATATATAAAAATCTTTGCTTATATCTAATTGATTAAAAACCATGTTGTCAGAATTAAATAACACTTCATCTGGAGATAAGCCCTGCCCTTGGAAAATAAGGTTTGAACTTATGTATAAAATTTCAAAACACTGAGCCTTGTCAGGAATAGAGGTCAATGATGCCCTTAGAAAAAAATCTTCTACGCCTTGAATCTCTGTCTTTGCAATATCAATGCCGCCATTAAAATATATTTCATTATCCTCCCTGCGTTGACCGGAAATAGTCTTCATGTATTCAATGGGTACCCATTTCTTTCCATTCCAGTAATGCCATTCAAGGTAATTGATTATCTCAAGAGTGGATGACTTTATTTCATTTGCATTCCTAAAGGAAATATTAATTGCATTTTTATTTTTGAGATGCTCAAATGCAGAATCTGCAATGTATATATGTCTTTCAATTTCATCAGCGCCTGAAAACAGTAAAAATCCGTCATTGGAATCTATCTTATCAATGGAGTTATCTGTAACACCTCCATGTAATGTACTTATACATTCTTTTAAAAATATATTTTTTACAGTACAGGGTTTTTCAGTTTCAAATATTATTGAACCGGCAGCGCCGCTCGATGTAGTTGAAGCCTGAGTTCCCCTTCTTATGGTAATCTCACCTTCATACTGATCTACAGGTGTAAATGTAAGCAATACACGTGAAGCCTGCGGATCGGTATATGAAAGACCTATTAGATCCAGCAATGTAATATAGGTCTTTTCAGGAACACGATTGAGACGATATATCAACATCTCAACCATCCAGGCAAAGAGTTCAATAAGCGTAATTCCGGGATCTGTCGGATTATGGTTTGTCCATTCAGAACAGTAGTGTGGAATTAAGCGTATAGCCTCTTCAACTATATCTTTATGTGTACGATCATCTAAATTGGGACTGGGTATCACTTTCCCCTCTCTCTAAATAAAAAGGATATACCTGATTAAAATAGGTATTAATTTCACGGACTTTATATGAAATCTCAATATCAATACGCGCTTCTTCAAGCTGATTAGGATAAGCCTCAACCTTTTCTAAAATAATTCGAGGCTCCCATTTTACTAATGCTTCTTCTATATAATATGCAAGAAGGCTGCATGTATTTGAATTATTTGGAGCAAATACAAGTTCATTAATTTCACATCCAAAATCCGGACGCATAATACGTTCCCCTTTTGATGTGCCCAAAATGATCTGTATAGACTGTTTTATACTGTCATGATAATAGGCAAAATCAACATTTCCGCTGCCATTAGTCTGAACAGGGAAATTCCATCCAACCCCTAAAAAACCACCGCTCATAATACTTCCTTTATTAACTTCTTTATATTTAAATAACAAATATTAAAATATTTGATTTTTATGCAAAAATTTGCATTACCGGTAATTAGTGATGTTATGACATTTTTATAATTCTGTTTTATATAAAATGCTTGCACTTAAACTAACTGTATGTCAAGAATAATTACTTAATTTTATAATTTAATTATGATTATGAAAATTATATTAAAAAATCTAATAATAAACAAAAAATCCTTTATCCAATATGCTGAGAATTCATAATTTTCTACCCATATCTGAAGTTAATGGTCCTGGGAAACGATCCGTAATTTGGACGCAAGGTTGTCTAAAAGAGTGTGTAAACTGCTTTAATTATATAATGAAGGATATCTCAGGCGGATATATAATTCACATTGAAGCGCTTTATGAAAAAATTATTTCTAATAAAGAAATTGAGGGTATATCAATTTCAGGCGGGGAGCCATTTTTGCAGGCAGCCGAAATTTACAAACTTTTAGAAAAAATTAGATTTGATTCAAACTTATCAATTCTGGTCTATACAGGTATGACTATGGAAGAGATACTTTTAGAACAGAATATAAAGAAAAACCTTGATTTCATAGATGTCCTTGTGGCAGGACCATATATTGACAAATTAAAAAAATCAGGCTCTATAATATCATCTTCAAATCAAAATATTCATTTATTAACCGACAGATACTCTATTGAAGATTTTAACTGGCCGGAATCTGAAATAACAATAACTCATAATGGGATGATTATTATTACCGGTACAAAACCTGTTGCCATGGATTAATGAAATTTTTTACGGTGAATAAATGAATAGTGAATTTGAAACTGCTTATAACTGTATCATTATGCATCATTACAATGAGGCATATAATAGATTTAAAAAACTCTATTACAGTGAACAAGATAACTCCCATTATTTCACAGCCTGCATTATATCTTTGCTTCTAAAAGGTAATATTGATATATTGTTTGAATTCATTGAAAAAGAATCCGTACGCCATAAACATAGCGAGCTTATAGAAATTATTTTTAAGCAAATCAATTTTTATAAACCATCTGTTACTCCGTCAAAAAAAACATCCGATATATTTAATATAATAATTTCATGCTTTAAAGCAATCCGGCAAAGCAAATTTGATGAACTCTCTTACATATTCCTTAGAACCGCCCGGATACTTAAACCTAATGATTACTGCCTCTTACAATATTCATCCGAACTGGCATTCAAAGATGGTTCTATAGAAAAGGGATGTTCATTATTGATAAAAGCTGCTAAAGCATGGTCAAAGAAAGGTTAAGATTGAATTCCAAACAAAACCTGTAATATATTTAAAAAAAACAGTGGACAAGCAGACAGCAAAATTTTTCTATAACAAAAATAATTTTTTATAAAGAGAATACTATGAATATTTATGAAATGCTAAACGAAATCAGGTCAAAGCAGCCTGTTATACATCACATTACAAACTGGGTAACAATCTTCAACTGCGCGCAGGCTGTGAAGTCTATTGGAGCGTCGCCTGTAATGGCTCACGCTACCCAAGAAGCTGCTGAGATGACGTCAATAGCGTCAGCTCTGGTGCTTAACATCGGAACTTTAACAAAAGAGCTAATAGAGAGTATGCTTATTTCAACAAAGACTGCAAATGAAAAAAAAATCCCCGTAGTCCTTGACGCATGCGGCGCCGGCGCCAGCACTTTAAGAAATTCAAGCTGCCAAAAACTGATAACCGAAAGAAAAATTGATATTGTAAAAGGAAATGCCTCAGAGATAGCGTCCGTTGCAGGTCACAATGTCAAGACAAAGGGCGTTGACAGCTCCGAAGTCGAACATAGCCTGTCTGACATTGCATTAAATCTTTCAAATAAACTTTCATCCGTTGTTGTAATTACAGGCAAGAGTGATTATGTTGCTGCAAACGGGAAAGTATCTGTCATCGACAACGGTACCGAGTTAATGGGAAGAGTTGTTGGTACGGGATGTATTGCAGCTTCAATTATAGGATGTTTTGCCGGAGTCGGCAGGTCCGACCTGTTTACGGCTTCTACGGCAGCTCTGTCCGTTTGGGGTATTGCAGGAGAAAAGGCTTCGGTCAAAAGTGACGGCGCAGGCAGCTTTATTTTAAACATATTCGATGTACTGTCATCTCTATCCGAAGATGATATTGTTAAAAATAAAAAAATATCTTTTATGTAAGAAATAATTATGTAAGAAATAATAAAGAAGACCTCTCACAGAGATAATTTTGTGAGAGGATTAATCTAAACAAGCCTTTATTATTTAAGTATTGAGACCTGAACTGCCCTGGGACCTCTGTCAGATTTCTCAATAGTGAATTGTACACTTGTGCCTTCTTTTAAGGTTTTAAATCCATCGCCTGCAATGCTTGAGTAGTGAACAAAATAATCATTCCCATCCTCTGCCGAGATAAATCCAAATCCTTTTTGGTCATTAAACCATTTTACTTTTCCTTGCGTCATTGTTTAAGCTCCTACAGTTTTTTGTAAGGGTTTCCCCTATGTTTGATTAGGATTAAATAGTACTAGGAGTTTACCTTTTGGTAAAAAACTAGAAGAATTTTGAACTGGAGTCAACTTAAACTATGCAAGTTTAGTATTTTAATTTGTTAATCGCTATTCTCAAAATTCAAAATTTAATCTATTATCCATCAAACTAAAAATTTTATTCAATAAATTGGCTATGCCTGTTCTGCTGCTTTACTTTCATCCTGCTTGTAATGATAAACACCTTCCGTATTCTTTACAACAAAAGATGAATATTGATTCTCCATTATAAGGCATTTTTTCGGACATGCCTCAACACAAGAACCGCAAACAATACATTGGAGGCTTCTCAAATAAAACTCCCTGCTCTCTTTAGTTACGGTTATTGCATTAGTAGGACATTTTCTGCTGCACAATCCGCAGAATATACATTGCTCAATACTATTAAAAATCCTACCACGTGTAGCAGGATAAAATTCCCTCTTCTTAAATGGATACATTAATGTAGCAGGTTTTTTAAAAAAATTCCTGCCGATTGTTTTTGTAAATGTAAAAACCAATGATTTTCTCATTTTAACGCTCCGTGCAACTTATACATGGGTCTATTGTAAGTACTATATTCGGCACATCAGCTATCTGACAGCCCTGAAGTGCTTTAACCATTGGAGGAATATTAGCAAAGGTCGGAGTCCTGACCCTGAATCTCTCTAAAAATTTTGTGCCGTTAGCCCTGACATAATATATAACCTCCCCGCGCGGCTGTTCAACTCGTGTAAAAAGTTCTCCTGTCGGAAAACCTTTAACATTTACGCTGACCTCGCCGTCGCAAATTTGACTTGCGCACTGTCTTATTATGTCAATAGATTGAAAAATCTCCTTAACGCGAATAGAACATCTTGCAAAACAATCGCCGTCCTCTTCAACTATCGGTTCAAAGTCTATCTTTGAATACATTGCATAACCGTACTTTCTTGCATCGCTTGAAAGACCGCTCGCCTTAGCAACAGGACCAACTGCGCCCAGCTCATATACCTCTTTCTTTGAGAGCACTCCAACTCCCCTCAATCTATGCTGGATTGAGTAATCATTAATAAATACCGAAGTAGCCTCTTTAAATTCAGGCTCAATCTCCTTTAATCTTTTTATTATATAGCTCAGAGTTTCGGAATTGATATCCATTCTGGTCCCTCCGACTTTGCTGGCTCCGAAAATTACTCTTCCGCCTGTTGTCATTTCAATAATATCAAGAATATACTCCCTTAGCCTCCATGTATGCATAAAAAGGCTCTCAAACCCCATCGCGTCAGCTGCAAGCCCAAGCCATAAGAGATGGCTGTGAATTCTTGAAAACTCGCTCCATATTGTTCGCAGCCACAGCCCCCTTTCCGGAACCTGAATATTCATTATCTGTTCAATTGTCTGGCAGTATGACATCCCGTGCATATAACTGCATATACCGCATACGCGCTCGGCAATATGAACAAAATCCTGAAAGTCCTTAATATCAACAAGCTTTTCAAGCCCTCTGTGAATAAATCCAATTGATGGAACAGCCTCAATGACCTTTTCATCTTCTGTTACAAGGTCAAGATGAATAGGCTCCGGTAATACGGGATGCTGAGGTCCAAATGGTATAATATTCTTCTTTGTCATAATCCGCCCTACTCTTTTTTTTCTGACGCAGGCTTAGGCTCTGCAAAAGGCGCCTTTTTAGAATTTTGATATAATGCGCCGTTAAAATCTATAACAATATTTTTAATCTTTACGCCAAAAAGATTTGAAATTTCATTTTCATAGAGAAAAGCGCTCCAGTATATGTTGCTTATGCTCAATATTTCCTGATCTTTATCTATAATAATACGCAGGTTTACAAACTTATTGTCTTTATCAAACGAATAGTTTAGCTCAAATCCCGTATCAAGGAGGGTACAGTGAATCTGTACTAACCTGTATCCGTCTTGTGAAAAGTTATAAACCTTCTCTAAAAGTGAATTATGTTCAATCTGAATGAATTCCTGCTTATCCATAAATTTCTACCCTTTATGTGTTTCTATCCTTGTATGCGTTTCTATCCTTGTATGTGTTTCTATCCTTTATGCGTCTGGCGTATGTGATACGTTCATACGACGTTGTTTTTTATCGGGCGCATTATGACGCCGCAATTATTATTCGGGCGCATGATATGACGCCCCTACGGCTATTTTATCGGGCGCATGATACGGCGCCCCTACGACGATTTTTGTACTTTGCTTCAAGGATACCAAGCGCTTGAACCACTCCGTCAATAATAGCCTCAGGTCTTACTGCGCACCCGGGTACATATACATCTACGGGAATAACCTTATCGGCGCCGCCATTGACATTATAGCACTCGGCAAATATTCCTCCTGATGATGCGCAAATACCTAATGCAACTACAACTTTAGGCTCAGGCATCTGATCATATAGAGTTTTAAGTACAGGCGCGCTTTTTTCATTTACCGAGCCTGTTACTAAAAGTATATCGGCATGTTTTGGATTGCCCGTATTCAGAATACCAAAACGTTCAACATCATACATTGGCGTTAAACTGGCTAATACTTCAATGTCGCAGCCGTTACAGCTTGTTGCATTATAATGAAGTACCCATGGCGATCGGCTTAACGATGACATTCAAGCCTCCTTATTTTTTAGGAAGTATATAATACAATATTACAATATTAGTAATGCCTGTAATTGCTGTTACAAGCCATGTTGTTTTAAACATCAACTGCCATTTGAATCTGGCATATACATTATCTATAAAAATCTCAATCAGCCATAAACTCACGCATATCACTATGGCAAGAACCGGATTAAATGATAAGAAAAGATACACTATCCCAAGGAGAAGAACATTTTCATACCAGTGAGTTATCTCAATGACAGCTAAATATTTTCCCGAAAACTCGGTAGTAAGCCCTCTCACTATCTCCTGATGGGCATGATGTGATACCGATATATCAAACGGCGATTTGCGGAATTTAATCGTCAGAATAAATATATACCCAATAAATATTGCAGGGAGCAGAAGCAGAAGCTTATACCCATTGTCACTCAGTCCGTATGCTAATATCTCATTAACATCAAAACTTCCTGCCACTAAGTAAAGACCCACTGCAAGAATAATCAGCATGGGATCATAAGCCATCATTTGGATTAACTCTCTCTCTGCGCCTATATGGCTGTAAGGAGAATTAATTGAAAATCCGGCTAAGGTAAAGAATACTCCGGCTAATGTTAAGACAAAAACTATTAAAAGAAAATTAGCTCCCACAAAAAAGAGTGAGCCGCTTAAGCATACCGATATGAAAAAAAGTATTATATAAAGATTCTGGAACGGATTTACTACAATATACTCCTTCTTGAACAATTTAAATACATCGTAAAACGGCTGAAGTATGGGCGGACCAACCCTGCCCTGCATCCATGCGCTTATTTTACGATCAATTCCTGCAAGCAATCCTCCGACTATAGGAGCAAATATCAGATATCCTGCTAATCTTAAAAAAATGCAGAGATTGTTCTCATTTTGAAATATTACAAGGAGCAGCTCTTTCAACTGATTCATAATATTGTTACTCCAAACATTATAGCTATAAATGTTAATGAAACAAAAATTCCAAACAGCAGAAGTTTGTTTTCATCAAAAATTTCTGTAAGATAATAGTTCTTCAAATCCGCATGAGTAGATACGCCTAATGAATTTCTGTAATGATATGGTTCAAGATTTGCTCCGGCAAGATACGGTCCGACCTTTTTATATCCACGGAAAATTTTTGAATAGTATATCAGTCCGGCAGGGACTATTACAATGAGTCCGAGCATCATCACTGCCATAACAACTGCGCTAAACTCATCAAAATCAGGAGCCATGCCCGATATAGGAAGCAGATTTGGTTCAATAATATTAGTGGTAATAATAAACGGAAATACAAGACACACTCCGACAGTCAGTATGGATATTGTTATAAGCGTAGTCCATTCCCATACGCTTATACCTTTCTCATCAGTTTTAATACCGTCTTCAATGGTCAGAGCTTTCCCCATCCATTTGGTATAGAAGAACATCATAGCTGCGCTTCCAAAAGCTAATATAATAGAAAAAATCGGATTATAATCAATAAGAGCCTTAAGCGTTACCCATTTACCAACGAGCATCCCAAACGGAACAAGGAACATCCCGCTTAAGCCTATGCTCAGCATTATTGTTACTTTTGGCATCTTCATAAAGAGATAATCCATATTCTCAATATCTCTGCTGCCGAGCTTGCCTTCAATGACCCCAACGCAGAGGAAGAGGAGCGATTTAGCAATTGCATGAAAAACAATAAGCAGCATGGCAGCCCGGAGCGTTTCAGGGGTATTTATGCCTGCGCACATTACAATAAGTCCGAGAACCGAAATAGTAGAATATGCAAGCACTCTCTTTGCATTGTTCTGCGATACGGCGATAAAAGACGCTGCAAGAAATGTTATGCCTCCTACAAGCGCAAGCATAAGTCCGGCAGCAGGACCAAGCGCAGGAGCAAAACGGATTATTATATATACGCCTGCTTTTACCATAGTACTTGAATGAAGCAGCGCAGATACAGGCGTAGGTGCGACCATTGCCCCTGTGAGCCAGCTTGAAAAGGGCATCTGAGCCGATTTAATAATACCTGCAAAGCAGATAAGAGCGGCAGGCAGTAAAGCAACTCCGCTTCCTGAGCGAACAATCTTATCAATCTCTATGAATCCCATATATTTGTATGAATAAAATATTGCAGCAAATAATGCTATTCCGCCCAGCATATTCATCCACAAGGCTCTATATGCCGAATTATCAGATTCTTCATCGCCTTTATATCCTATGAGTATAAACGAACAGAATGTTGTTATTTCCCAGAATAAATGCAACCATAGCAGATTGTTTGAAAAGACTATTCCAAACATGGCTGATAAAAAGAGGTAGAACATAAACAGAAACAGCTTTATTCGATTCTTTACTTCAGGGTGATGTTCATGGTAATGGACAATATATCCCAAGGCATAGTTACATATAAGGCTGCCTATTATTCCTATTATTAATGCAATTATGAGCGAGACCTTGTCAATAAAGAAATCTCCAAACACCGTAGCTGCAGCCTCTTCTCCATACATAACTTCAAATGCTACCATAATGGCAATCTGCACAACAACAAGCCCAATGATATAATATCTTCGCGCCCGAAATGCCATTACGGCAATTACTATTCCGATTATAAGTCCAAGACCAAGCATAATCAGATTAACATGGGGAATACCTTTGGTATGGAAGAATAGTACACTGTCCGGATATATATAATAAAGATATATTACTGCTGTTATCAACAGGATGTTTACTATGAAACCTATGCTTCTCCATATCCAGAACGGTCTTGCAGGAAGTATTGCAAGAACTAATGATATAATAAGAGGGAACGCAATTAACAAGATTATAATGTCCATAACGATGTTCATAGTCTTCTTCTACCCGCAAACTTTTATTTTAAATCTATCAAACTTATTATGTCTGAAATGACAAAGTATTATAATCCAGATCTAAAATCAACAATATTATTTCATGCCATAATTAATCAATCTAATTATTGAACAAAACAGCAAATTTAAACAATTTTTTTAGCACAATGATCCATTTTCTTACGGGATAAATCTTCTCGCTTTAATGGAACTATTTTATTTAAATTATCGCCTAATGCGCGTTTAGCCATTATCATTTCGAGACTGTTGAATTTTTAATTTTTGATAAGATTTTCATCTCTATCTAATTTTTCTTAACCACTTTCAGTAAATTATTTTCGAAATTTA
>WRGT01000028.1 GCA_009787025.1 Spirochaetota bacterium | reverse complement strand
TCGAAAATAATTTACTGAAAGTGGTTAAGAAAAATTAGATAGAGATGAAAATCTTATCAAAAATTAAAAATTCAACAGTCTCAACATAGCCTCTTGCCGAATGTCAAAACCTAATTGCTGCATTTTACCTAACATCGCCCCTTGACGCCCGGCAACCCGGGTTAAAATATTCAGAATTCCGCCATTATCCCATGTAAATTCCGGATACCCGGACTGTTCGTAGATATATTTTTTCACAGCTAATCTCCGCATTTGTTGCGGATAATATAGCAGGTAATCTCCGCAAAATCAAGAATATTTTACGGAGATTTGGTTTTTTGAGATAATGAGGTCAGAGCATATTTTCTCGAGTGGTCCCCGTTTATGCAGGATTGCATTACTTCCAAAAAAATCAAAACAGACTCAACTGTCTGTTTTGATAATCGGATTTATAGCTCTTAATAATATCATCCATTTTATAACTTATACCAAAGTTTATACACTCCGATTTAAAAGTATCCCATAAATCCTTTGCATTTGGAGATATACAGTTATAGCTGTTACCATAACAGCTCATATACTTTTGCTTTAGGTTCGGAAAGAGATTGTCCAACCTTTCATAAAAGTATTTCCTTTGTATGTCTCTTAATGTAACTCCAAACAAAGCATAGATAAACTTAGCGCCGTTGTCATAAGCTCTGTGTACTATATCCAAAATATTTGATCTGTTGTCATTGATAAACGGCAAAATCGGCATAAGCAAAATGCCGCAGTATATACCTGTATCTGATAAAGACTTTATCGCTGCAAAGCGCTCTTTAGAATCTGCAGCATGAGGTTCAATCTTTTTACATAGATCATTATCTGCAGTTGTTATCGTTATCTTAACAATAACCGGTGAATGTTCTTTTATTGATGATAATATATCCGTATCTCTGGTAACTAAGCTGCTCTTAGTAGCTATGGCTATGCCGAATCTGTTTTCATTTACTATCTTAAGGGAGTTTCGTGTTAGTTCGTTCCTCTTTTCAAAGGGATTATAGGGATCGCTCATTGAACCTGTGGCTATGACTCCTTTTTTCTTTTTTCGTTTAAGTTCCGAGTTTATAATTTCTAAGGCATTCTCTTTCGCTTTCACTCTTTCAAAATCGGATACCTGATAGCATTCACTCCTGCTGTCACAATATATACATCCGTGGCAGCAGCCTCTGTATATATTCATGTTATAATCAGAGCCAAACCAGACTTGCGATTTTGTCTTGGTTACAATTGTCTTTGCCTGTATAGTTTCCATAAATCCTTTTTGTAATAAATAATATTTGTCTGTCCAGAAAATTATTTTAGTAGAAATATTTGTTGTAATAATCTGCGGATACCATTCTCTTTGACTTGTAGCTATAATAATAATCTTATTTAAAAAGGTAATAGATATGTATAAAAGATATTTAATACCAATGGTGTTAATCATCTGTCTGGCTTCATGCAATGAGCGCCAGAAGACTATAAAAAAATTCAGAGAAAATCCTGCATATAGATTTGAATCTTATGGAGAAAATCTAAACGTCCCATTAGAGGATCGAATATTTGATGCGCCGGATTTTTTAATCGAATCCCTAAAAGAATTAGATGAAACAGATATATATAAACCTTACAAGGTAAGTAAAAGTGATAAAGATAATATAAAGAAGTGTATAATGGAATTGCCAAAAGAATTTAAAAATGTACTGAATATAAAGCTGCTGGGAATTTTTTTTGTTGATGAATTTATTGGCGGCGGTCTGAGCGACTATGTGTTTGATAGTGAAGGGACTCTCTACTCCATTATAATTCTCAATCCTAAGATTTTAAAAGTTTCTATGAGCGATTGGATTAACTTTAGAGACAATTCAATATTCAATGAAACAAAGGGTATTACGGTAAAGTCAATATGCAAGCCGAATAAATTGCAGCTTTTACAAACAATAGTACATGAGATAAGCCATGTATATGATTATCATAGGCATATAACTCCATATACCGATGCGCAGCTGACTATTTTTAAAACTTCCGACACCAGCCCTTTTATAGATAATGTTTGGGAGAGTTATCATAAACCTGTAAAAGAATATGATTTTCCAAACAGGGATAACATCTCTTTCTATGGGCTTGGCGATAAAAAAATCGATAGCTCTCATGCGCCAAAGCTGTATAGTGATTTACTGAACACGCCGTTTTCATCTATATACGGGGCAAGTTCATGGGGGGAGGATTTTGCAGAGTCATTTACATGGTTCTATTTAGAAAAACATTTTGGAATTGAATATACGGTTAATGTGTATAAGGATCGAAGCTTGCTCGTTGAGTTTTCGCCGTTAAAAAATAAGATAGTAGAGCAGAGGCGTAGAATACTTGAAGAGTTAACGGATTAACTTTTTTATTAAAGAAATTGAGTAAGCTATTGACATAGAGAGTAATATATCTGTACTTGTATAGATAATAGATATAAAATTTTTTGAATCGAGCAGTAAAAGCAATAAATTGCAGCCTTATATTTTATAATTGAATATCAAATTTGATATAGAATTTTTAAATTATAAAAACAAGAATATATCAACGAATAAGTCATGGGGAGTGGAAAATTTGCAGAATAATATCTTAAAATACAGAGTTTGCCTAACATGTCATCATTAGAAACATTAGAATTTTTAATTCGTGATTATGGATATTGGGCGATTTTAATAGGAACTTTTCTTGAAGGTGAAACTATTTTAGTTTTAGGAGGAATGGCTGCGCAGCAGGGACTTCTTAACTTATATACTGTAATGCTCAGTGCTCTCTGCGGCAGCTATGCCGGCGATCAATTAGCCTTTTTTATAGGCAAGTATTATGGAGTTAAGATTCTTGAGCGGAAACCTAAATGGAAAGAGAAGGCTGATTACCTGTTTAGCAAATCGGCTCGATTTTTAGATTTATGGATGATTATTTTCCGATTTTTTTATGGACTTCGTAATCCAACGCCTTGGGTTTTAGGCGCAGGAAATATTAGCTATAAAAGGTTTTTGTTATTGAACGGTATAGGCGCTGTGCTTTGGGCTGTTTTAGTATCATACGGCGGTTATGCTTTTAGTCTTTTACTTGAGACTTTTATGGGGAAGATGCGGCTCGTTTCAAAAATATTAATCTTTGTAATTATTTCCGGAATATCTATTGCAGGCATATGGTATTTTTTCAGGAAAAGAAAATGTAACATAGAGAACAAAACCGGCAGCATTGAAAAGAGAGATAATAAAGAGCATTAGAAAGAAATTATTATCCATAAATAAAAAGTTGAAATTCTTGACATATAATTTAGAGTTGATTTATATTTAATTTAAGGCAGTAGTTGCAATGCATTACCAAATGGCAAATATTATTGAACATATAATTATCACTGAAGAGCTTAAAGGTGATATTAATCTTTCTAATATGGAATTACCAGTCATATATACCAATAATATTGAGAAGACAGTAGGCACTCTTCTTCACGAAGCTGCGGGGAATTTTCTTTTAGCAATATTCATTGTTCCTTTTCAAATGTACGGAAAAATATATGAATATTTAAAAAGCGTTGATCACTCTGTATTATATTATAAATTAATAATTATTGGATCAGACGATAATATTGATTACAATAGTTTTGATAATTTAAATTATATAGGCGATATTCTCCCAAAGAGCGTTGCTGAAAAAAAATTTAATTTTGCTATAAAAAAATCCCGCGTAGTACTGCAAGAATTTATTCAATATGAACAGAAGAACATAACCTATTCCGCCAAACTTGAAGACGCACAGAGGGATCAGGAGGATCTTATTGATATAGGCAGATCTTTATCCGGCGAAAAAGATATGGGAAAACTATTGCGCCTTATACTTTATTTAAGTAAAAAGATTACAGGCGCAGATGCCGGCAGTATATATCTTGTTGAAGAGGATGAAAACGGCAACAAACGTTTAAGATTTAAATTTTCACATACATTTTCGCGAAATGTTCCATTAGAAGAATTTACCATGAAAATGAATAAAGAATCCATTGCCGGGTATGTTGCAATAACCGGTGAGGTCCTTAATATTCCTGACGCTTATAAACTTCCCGATTCGGCGCCGTATTCCTTTAATCAGGATTTTGATAAACAGCATGGTTATATAAGCAGATCGATGCTTGTGGTACCTATGAGAAATCACTTTGATCAGGTAATTGGCGTTATGCAGCTATTAAACAGTAAGGAGGATAAGTCCGGACTAAAAAAATATGAAAATGAGGCTTTTCAAATAAAACTTAGGCTATTAGATGATTTTGATAAATATATTGTTACATTTGATAAAAGATATAACAGGCTCCTCGAAGCAATAGCAGGACAGGCGGCAATTTCTATTGAGAATAACAGGCTTATAAATCAGATAGAGATGCAATTTGAAGAATTTGTCAAAGCATCGGTAACAGCGATAGAATCGCGGGACCCTGCAACATCAGGTCACTCCTTTCGTGTAGCAAATATATGTAAAGAGATAGCCTATGCTATTAATGAATCAAATTCAGGATATTTTAAAGATTTCCATTTTACGGAGGAGGATATAAAGGAGTTAGAGTTTGCAGCCTTACTTCACGATTTTGGCAAGGTATATATAGATGTTAATATTTTTAAGAAGTCAAAAAAACTTTATCCTAAAGACCTTGAGAATTTAAAGCTTAGATTTGATTATCTATATCGCTGTATTGAACTTACATATTCTTTTAAAGAGATCGAAATTCTTCGTAAAGCAATTAGCAGCAATAACCCATGTGAAGATGAGATCAATAAGTTACGTTTAGAAAAAGAATCAAAGTTAAAGAGAGTTATAGCAATAAAAGATGAACTCGTTATGTTGAATGAGCCTACTGTTACCGATGCAGAGCCTGAGAACATCTTAAAAAGGATTGTAGATGAAATAGAAGATTTTCACTGCTTGGATATCTCAGGCAAGGAGATGGACATCTTAACGGAAAATGATAAGGTAAACCTTGCAGTCAAGAAAGGCAGTCTCAATAATGATGAGCGCCATGAGATAGAGAGCCATGTAATAGAGACATATAAATTTGTACGTCAGATACCATGGCCTCCGGAGTATAAACGAATTCCTGAAATAGCAATGTATCATCATGAAAAGCTTGATGGTACCGGATACCCTGATAAGCTTGCGGGTAAAGATTCCATTCTAATCCAGTCAAGAATCATGGCAATAGCAGATATCTATGACGCGCTGACAGCGCATGATAGATCCTATAAAAATGCTGTTCCGGTTGATAAAGTAAAAAGTATATTAAAAGAAGAAGCTGATAATAATAAAATTGATTCGGATATAGTTGACTTGTTACTTGAAACAAAAATATGTGAAAAAAATTTTCTTCATTGATTTTTCATCGGATTTTTCATCGTGTTAATTTTATCAGCTGCTTTGCAATAATTATGCTTTAATTTTTTTATAAACAGCCCATATAAAGCAGCTATTCGTATGTTATCTTATTGTCGGATATGGCAAATATTGTAATGATCTCCGTTAAGGCAGCTATAAGTCTAAATAGCGTAATAATTGAATCTATTCCTGTAAAATTGCTGTCTGTAAATATTCTGTTAAAAAAGTATGCAACTGAAAATGCAAAGTGGAAGTCCATTAAATATAGCTGCACTTTTCTATTGATGCTTTTTTTATTAAAAAGTGATAGTATGTGAAAGGTTAATAGCGCTGTTAATGATATACATATAGTGACAGCAAAGGTTTTTCCATAGAGGAAGTTCAAAAAAATCATTAAGTAAAAAATTTCTACATAATAAAAGGTAGCCAGATATGGAAGAAACGAGTGCATTTTTTTTATTATACTATCGTTGTTGATCATTTTTTAAACTTCCATTACTCTGTTTTTCAATTTTTATTTAAATTCCATCATGCGTCAAATAATCTCTTATTATTTATAATAAAATTATTGTCAAGAACTGTAAAAGTATATAGTGTAACTAATTACTCAACATATACAGTTTTACAAAAATTTATGAAAAGAGAGAAATATATAATAACAGTACCAGCGGAATTTGATCTTGAAAGGATAGATCGAATTATCCCTATTCTTCTTGAAACGGATATTTCCAGAAGTCAAATACAAAAGCTCATAAAAAGCGGCGATATTACAGTCAACGGATCAGAGACAAGAGCTAACTATAAAGTTAAAACAGATGATGAGATAGAGATAGTCACAAAAGAAGATGATATGCTCCTTCCTCATGAAGAGAATATTCCGATTAATATTATTTATGAAGATGATGATATAGCCGTAATAATAAAACAGCCGGGTCTTGTAGTACATCCCGGTCATGGGAATTATGGGAGTACGCTTGTGAGCGGGCTTCTCTACCATATTAAAAGACTTTCAATATTAGGCGATCCCTTAAGACCCGGTATTGTACACAGGCTTGATAGAGATACTTCGGGATTGATGGTAATAGCAAAGTCGGATGCTGCTTATATTTCACTTGTTGAACAGTTTTCATCAAGAACTGTGGAGAAACATTATGCAGCCATAGTTATTGGCAAGCCTGTTAAAGATCATGCCTTAATAAACAGACCAATAGCCCGGCATAAAAAATACAGGCAAAAGATGACCATTGATGAAGATGGGCGTGAGGCAATTACGGAATATACAATATCTCGGATATGGCATACGGATATGGGCGTATTTACTATGCTCAATATAATATTGCATACAGGCAGGACGCATCAGATTAGAGTGCATCTTTCCGCTATGGGTAATCCCATAGTGGGAGATCAGATATATTCAAAGAAATGGGAAAAGTATAAGGTTCCATATCTCTTGTTGGCATCTACATATCTTAAATTCATACATCCGATCAGCAGGGAGGTGTTATCATTTAGCGCCGAATTGCCTTTACACATTTCAGAGTATATTGATAAATTGGATTCAATGGTCAATCAATAGTTTATTCCGACCGCCTCCTTTACTCTTTTTAAAGTAATCGACGCAACCGATCTTGCTTTGTCAGCGCCTTTTTTTAATATGGCGCGTACTTCTCCGTGGTCATTTTCAAACTGTTTACGGTTCTCCCTGTATGGTTTGAAGTATTCTATTAATAGATCAAGAAGTTCGTTTTTTACCTGCCCATAACCTGTTCCGCCTTTAAGGTATCTTTCTTTCATATCACTTAACATACTATCAGCGGCAAAGAATTTATAGATGGAAAAGAGATTGCATTTATCAGGATCCTTCGGGTCCTCTATTGGCGTTGAATCCGTTACAATCTTCATAACTTTTTTCTTTAAGGTCTTTTCGTCATCGAAAATATTAATTGTATTTCCATAACTCTTTGACATCTTTTGACCGTCAATACCCGGAATTACAGCAGTCTCTTCAGATATTTCTCCCTCAGGCATAACAAATATATCGCCATAGGTATTATTAAAACTTCCGGCAATATCCCTTGTAATCTCAATGTGCTGTTTCTGGTCCTTGCCGACAGGTACAATGTTTGCGTCATACAGGAGTATATCCGCAGCCATAAGTACAGGATAGATAAAGAGACCTGTATTGGGGATTAATCCGCGCGCTATTTTATCCTTATAGCTGTGACTCCTCTCAAGCAGTCCAAGGGATGTATGGCATGATAAAATCCATGACAATTCCGTTACCTCAGGCACGTCGGATTGTATCCAGAAAATAGATTTATCCGGATCAAGTCCGAGAGCAAGAAAATCTATGGCTGCCTCAATGGTATTTTTTTTAAGCTCATCTCCATCATGAAGAGATGTCATTGCGTGATAGTTTACAATAAAACAGAAAAGTTCACTGCTATTTTGGAGTTTAATCATCTGTTTCATCATTCCAAAATAATTACCTATGTGAAGCGATCCCGAAGGCTGTATGCCTGATAGAACTCTTGCCATAAAATCCTCTTTTTTTAACTTTTTTTGTTCATAATACTCAACAAAAACAGCCAATAGGAGTATTTTTTGGTGTCAATAATAAAATTTTCCTTTACTTGTGGATAAATTCTCAGCATAATTGACCATCAATAAAGGGAGTTAAATCGGCTTCATTTTCATTACAAAATATATTAAAATTTAACAATGAAAAATTAATAAAATTAATAATGGAGCTAAGTGATCTCATAATATTATAAAATTCCGGAGGATTTCAATGAAGCAAAATATGGGTAGTACCGACAGTTTTGTTAGAGTTATGATTGGGTTAGCGTTTTATGTAAACATATTCTGCCTGCAACCGGGTCTGGGAGCAGTAGGAGCAATTATACTTTTTGCATTAGGAACTTTATGTATGGCAGCAGCATGGGTGAAATATTGCTCGGTACTTGCTTTAATAGGCGTGAACACATGTTCAAGCAGTGAATGCAGCAGTGAAGCCAGTTGCAGTTGCAGCGCCGGCACGAGCGCCTCTCATCATTAGTTCTGAATAGCATGTAGGGGCATCATCCGTAAGGGCACAAGATTTTGTGCCCCAACGACGCGTGCCCTTACGCGTACCCTAACGGTTTCCGACACAAAACAATCCCCTGCGAAACAAATTGTTATTGAATTTTTTTGAATACGGGGTCGCGAATATTTATCTTATCTTATCAATAATCCTTTCAAAGTCATCAAGCGAATAGTAACTTATTTCAATCTTGCCTTTATTCCCTGAATGTCTGATTTCAACCTTAGTGCCGAGTTTGGATATGAGCATCTCCTCCATCTTTTTTATCTGGGGACTTTTTGTTTGTAGTGTTCTCTGTATATTTCCTCTGCTTGAACCGCTGCCATTCTCCTGAGCAATCAACGTTTCCAATCCTCTCACTGAAAGTTCCTTTTGAATTATATCATTATAGTAGGCAAGCTGGGTATCTCTATCTTCAAGTGAGAGTAAAACCTTTGCATGACCTGCGCTTATTATTTTATCGACAATACCGTTTTGTATCTCTTCAGGGAGATTAAGAAGGCGCATTGAATTTGTGATGGTTGTCCTGTCCTTTCCGACTTTTTTTGCAATATCCTGCTGTTTTAATTTAAATCTGTTTATCATTAATTTGTATGCTCTGGCTTCTTCTATTGGATTCAGGTTTTCTCTTTGAATATTCTCTATGAGGGCTATAGTAAGGTTTTTCTCATCGTCAGCTTCTATCACTATACTTTTTATCTTTTTCATTCCGTTGAGCTTACAAGCTCTGAGCCTTCTCTCTCCTGCTATGAGAACAAAGAGTTCATCCTGCGCTCTTACAATAATTGGCTGTATAAGTCCGACTGATTTAATAGATTCTGCAAGTCCTAAGATTTCATTTTCATCAAAGACATATCTGGGTTGGTCGGGATTTGCTGTTATCTTTGAAATATCTATATCTCTGATTCTGTTCTTGTCGCTTGTTAATCCGCTCTCTATCTCGTCAATAGTAGCTTGTGACGTGGAGATAATTGCCCCCAGCCCTTTGCCTAAAGCCTTTTTAGTCATTCTTCATTACCTCTTCTGCAAGTTTTTCATAGGTTATACTCCCGGGACAGGTTCTATCATAATGTCCTATAGGTTTACCAAATGACGGAGCCTCTGAAAGTTTTACATTTCGCGGGATTATTGTGTCAAATACCTTGTCTTTAAAATATTCTCTAACATCATTTACAACCTGCTGCGCTAAGTTAGTTCTTGTGTCATACATGGTTAAAACAAGACCTTCAATTTTAAGAGACTTGTTAAGCTGCTCCTGAACCATAACTATAATTTTTAAGAGCTGGTTTATCCCTTCAAGGGCATAATATTCACATTGTAACGGTATAAGTACAGAGTCTGCTGCTACAAGGCTGTTTAATGTAAGTACGCCAAGTGACGGAGGACAGTCAATAAAAATATAGTCGTAATATTTTTTGATTGGAGCTAATTTTTTCTTAAGTATGAACTCTTTCCCCTCCTTATCAAGCAGATCAACCTGCGCGCCCGAGAGATGTATATTTGCAGGAATAATTGAAAGTCCCTCAATGTCGGATTTGAATATAGCTTCCTCTACCGGTATTTCATCAATTAAAACTTCATAAATGGTTGTATTCATCTCTTCGGCATTTATACCAATTCCGTAACCTGCGTTTCCTTGAGGATCTATATCTATTATTAGGACATTCTTCCCTTTATCGGCAAGGAAAGCGGCTAAATTTACGGTTGTTGTAGTCTTTGCTACGCCGCCCTTTTGATTGGAAACAGAAATTATTCTCCCCATTTAAATATCCCTCATCACCTTAATCTTGAAATTACTACCTGGATTAATGCCGCAAGGAAAATAGCGCCTATAATTGCAGCTAAGATTTTTATAGAGAGTGTCACAACGGGCGGTATAATATATCCATGCGCTGAGATTATTGAGTACATTGCGAATCTCTCCGTACCGGGCGGATAAACCTTAACAAAGCAGTAGTCATCTTTTGAGGACTTTAAAGTATAACTCTGCTCAGCTTCCTTGTAATCTTTTGATATTATTAATGACATATCCCTGTCATAAATTTCAAACATATAGGATGGGCTGTCCGAAATAAAATAGATTGTATTATATCCGCTTGCAAGATTAAGATAATATTGTCTTGATGTTTCATCTTTAAGGAATGCATCAATGATTAAGCCCGTTGGTTTTTGAAAGTGCGACTTCACTTTATTAAGCGCTTTTTTCCGAAGATGGTTTCCCGCTATTCTGTAAATATTAAACCGCTTAAAGTCATTATATACAGAGCTGTAATAGCTTGTATAGAGTATCTCTCCGCCGTCATGTATCAGTACGCTTAAGGGACCGAATTTTTCTCCACGAGGTGTTGGGAAGGATGATTCTGCAAGTATCTCTGCTCCGTTTACATGTTTCAAGGTTACCCATCCCGGATAATCCATGTGAAGACCTGTTTTTCTCTTAAGAATATACCTTGCAAGGTCACCCTTTATATCAGCTTCGATACGGCTCTGTATGCCCATGTATGGAAAATCATCAAAGAATTCAAAGTCGTCATAAGCCATTGCAAGCTGTTTAAAAGCATAGCCTGAAAAATATGATGCCCCGCCGTTTTTCGTGAACCGCCTTAAATTTTTTTTAAATATATCAGGATTAAGTTCAAAGAAATTTTTTGAAAGCTTTACCGACAAATGATTCTTTCCCTGCCAGCTCACATCTATATTATCTTCATAATCCGATAAGATACCTGATGGGAAAAAGATAGAGTCGTATTTTTCAAATACTTCGCTGTTTTCTAAATCTTTCATTTGTAACAGATCATAATTGATTCTGTATGTATCAAATACAATCTCAATGTTGTCAAATCTGCTCTTAACCACACCTATTCTGTTTTCACCATATATATTTGAAGTATAAGTGATAATGATTAGAATTGCAGTAGATGTATATATTATATTTTTAATATTTAGTCTCATTTTAAACCTTAAGTTAATAATTTCATTATTAGGTTCTGCGTCAATTAAAAAAGAAATATATTAACTCTGTATTAAACGTATTATTTATCCAATATACAGAAAGAAATATTTGTTGATAAAAAAGATATATAAATATTCTATAACTAAGTTTATGAAGATTATTTATGAAATAAAATTTGGTTTTTTATAGATGGACAATTATAGAGTTACCTTTGAGAAGTTTATTGAATTGAGCTATAAGCTCCTCGAGAAGATAGAATCCAAAAAAGATCAGTATAAAGCGATTTTATGTCCTCTGCGCGGAGGTTTTTTTTTATCATATTTTATGAATGAACATCTTAAACTCCCTGTTTTATACATTGAAATATCTTCATATACCGGCAAGGAACAGAAGGAATTTAAAATAAAGATTAAACCCGATTTAACAGACGGGAAGTATTTGTTATGTGATGATATATATGACAGCGGGAATACTGTAAAAAAGATTTATTCACTTTATCCTAATGCTGAGTTTGATACTATATGCCTTGTATCAAAAATTAAAGATGCAGAAGTAATATATGCCGCTTTAGTTGAAAATCAATGGGTCGATTTTTTTTGGGAAGTAATGTAGAATTTTAATAGAATAAACCTGAGGGGTTAAAGTAATGAGCAAAGTATATTTTATAAAATCAAAAAATCATTCAACAGATGAGCTTATTGCAGACAGGCTTAAGACTCTCATAACAGAGAAGGACCTCTTTAATTTTATTGAGGCAAAGGATATGGTTGCAGTAAAGACACATTTTGGCGAGAGCAATAAATCCGGATATCCAAGACCTGTAATATTAAAGAGAGTAGGCGAGCTTATTAAGGCAAGAAAGGCTCTCCCCTTTATGACTGAAACGTCAACTCTTTACAAGGGGAATAGAAGCAATGCAATAATTCACATTGAGCATGCTCACAAACAGGGCTTTGGATATGAGAATACAGGCATGCCGATCATAATGTCGGACGGACTTTACGGAGATGAAGAGACTGATGTTGCAATAGACGGTAAATTATACAAATCGGTTAAGATCGCGTCTCTTGTCGTCAAGTCGCAGGCTTTTGTTTGCATTTCTCATTTTACAGGACATCTTGCAGCAGGTTTTGGCGCAGCGATTAAGAATATGGGTATGGGCTGCGCCAGCAGAAGGGGAAAGATGGTTCAGCACTCAAATGCAAAACCGAAAATATCAGCGAAGGCATGTACAAAATGTAAGCAGTGTATCGTATGGTGTCCCGAAGAGGCAATATCCATGGGAGATGATTCGGCAGTAATTAACAGCAAGAAATGTATAGGGTGTGGTGAGTGTCTGGCTGTATGCAGATTTGATGCCGTAAATTATAACTGGGGCGCAACATACGAAGAGCTTCAGAAAAAGATGGTTGAGCATGCCTTTGGCGTATATAATTCCAAAATAGGTAAAGGGATATATATTAATATACTTACGAGGATATCGAAGGACTGCGACTGTATGGCGCAGTATGAAAATATATGTGAGGATATAGGCGTCCTTGTATCTATAGATCCTGTTGCTGTTGATTCTGCTTCGCTTGATCTTGTGGAAAAAACATCAGGGAAGGCTTTCTCCAAGCTGGCATATAATATACCTTATAAATATCAGATTGATTATGCGGAAGAACTCGGCTTTTGTTCATCAAAATATGAGCTTATAGAATTTTAGTGAAAGGGATTTGATTAATAAAAAATCTAAGCCGGTAAAAATTGAGAAGTAGTAAAAATATTTTGCAAATCAAAAAATGGTTTAAAGATTATACAGGATTTATTATATACTCAGGTCTCCTTATTGCTGCATTATCTTATAGTATAAGCAATTTAAGATATGACTGGCAATGGAATAGTATTCCGGATTATTTAATATCATTTAAAGGAGGAATTAGAGCCGGTCCTCTTCTTAAAGGATTATTTGTGACAATTAAAATATCAGCAGTCAGTCTGCTCACTGCATTTTTATTGGGTCTGTTTTCTGCGCTGCTCGGCGTTTCGGATTCATTTATCGGAAGAATTTTATCATACTGTTATATACAATTAATTAGAAATACGCCTCTCATTGTACAGATATTTTTTATATATTTTGCAGTAGCGCCAATATTTGATATCAGCGCCTTTGTTTCTGCTGTTGCTGCGCTTTCACTGTTTGAGGGAGCATATATTTCGGAGATACTTCGGAGCGGGATAATCTCCATAAACAAAGGTCAATGGGAAGCGGCATGGGGACTTGGGCTTAGTAAATTTCAGACTTACAGGTATATTATTCTGCCCCTTGCTGCAAGGAGAACCCTTCCTCCTCTTACGGGTCAGGCTGTATCTCTGATAAAAGATTCGGCGCTTGTGAGTACAATATCCATTTATGACTTGACTATGGTGGGTCAGTCAATAATATCAGATACATTTCTGTCGTTTGAAATTTGGTTTACAGTAGCGTTTTTATATCTTATAATGACCATACCGTTATCACTATTGTCGGGGTATATTGAAAAAAGATTTGATGTTCATTGATTTTTATTGTAAAAGTTGCTTTAATAAAATTTAAATATAATTTGGGAGGGTGTTATGAGGATATTTATTGTAACTATTTTATCAATGCTTTTAATGATTACAGGTTGCGGAAAGAAAGAGCAGGGTAATCATCTTGATGAAATAAAGAATAGAGGGGTGTTGCGTGTGGGTATGTCCACATTTGTTCCGTGGGCTATGAATGACAAAGAAGGAAATTTAGTAGGGTTTGAAATTGATGTAGCAAAAGAATTTGCGAAGTCTATGGGCGTAGAAATTGAATTTGTTCCAACGAAATGGTCGGGCATAATACCGGCTCTCTTAACAGGCAAGTTCGATGTAATAATCGGCGGGATGGGTATAACTGAGGAGAGGTTAAAGAAGGTTGACTTTAGCGATCCATACGACTATTCCGGGATGTCAATTGTTGCAAGCAAAGCAAAAGCGCCCAATTTAAAAAAACTTTCGGATTTTGATAACAGTAAAATTTTAATAGCAGCAAGACTCGGGACAACAGCAGCAGAAGCTGCAAAGAAATATTTCCCTAATGCGCAGTTAAAGCTGTTTGATGATGAAGCTCAAGCTGTACAGGAACTCCTTACAGACAGAGTACACGCAGTAGTAGCATCAGCCCCATTGCCTGAATTTCAAGCGATAAAATACAGCGATCGATTCTATCTCCCCTTAGAGGATACCTTTTCCAATGAACCTATTGGGTTTGCTTTTAGAAAAGGTGATGATAGTTTAAAAGAATATTGTAATGAATGGATAAAAAAGAAATATGGCGACGGATTTCTTAAAGGCAGAAAAAACTATTGGTTTAGAACAAGAGATTGGGAAAGTAGAGTGGAATAAGTTTTGAAGAGTAGATTTAAGTTTACTCTCCTTGATTTTGTATTGCTTGCGGCGCTTATATCTGCAGTTGCTTATGTTGTTATAAAGATGAAGACCGATCTCTATTATAAGTGGGATTGGTCTTCTGTTCTATTATATATAGTAAGATATGATTCAATAAAAGATAGTTATGTTCCGGGCTTGCTGGTCTCCGGTCTTATTGTAACATTTAAATTAAGCGTATGGTCAACAATCCTGGCATCAATAATAGGACTTGTAATAGGATTGGTGAGGATCTATGCCGGCGCAGCGCTTAAGGCAGCATCATTGATATATGTTGCCATTGTCAGAAATATTCCATCTATAGTATTTATATTTATATTTTATTTTTTTATAAGCGGACAGATAGCTGATGCGTTTAGTCTTAAATCTTTTTCGTCGGAATCTTCGCAATACGAAGGGATTATATCATTTCTATTCACAAGTAAATCCATGCTGCCTGTTTTTATCTCGGCAGTTCTTACACTTGCTCTTTATGAAGGAGCATATATGGCAGAGATAGTGCGCGCAGGCGTAGAATCTGTTGAAAAGGGTCAGAGTGAAGCGGCTGATGCATTGGGATTAACATGGTACCAGAAGATGAGGCATATTATACTCCCTCAGGCTTTAAAGAGAATACTATCGCCGATGGCAGGTCAGATAATATCTGTGATTAAAGATTCGGCAATTGTTTCTGTTATATCGGTTCAGGAGCTTACTTTTAGAGGGACAGAGCTTATGGCTTCGACATATAAAACATACGAGATATGGATTACAATAACGGCAATGTATTTTTTATTAACATACAGCTGTTCTGTTTTAGTCGGCTCTATTGAGAATAGAATGCAGAGAAAAGGATATGTTTAAAGCATATAAAAAATTGGCGTTAATTGTGCGGCAATAACAGGAACTGTTTTGTAACAAAGTGTCTCGTCCTGAAATAGGTTTACACTAAAAAAACTAAAGGAGTAAACCGATGTTAGGATTAAGAGATTTTAAAGTAGAAGAAGTAA
>WRGT01000027.1 GCA_009787025.1 Spirochaetota bacterium | reverse complement strand
GTAAACCCAATTTAGGATTAATTATGTTTTTGTAAATCTATATCAGGATTTAACTATTAATATGTAAACTTTTTTTAGGACGGGTCAATACATTAAAAGGTTTATCATCTAAAAAAACAGGTTTTTCATTGTGGCAACGTTCCTGCCATGACCGCATAATCCGTAATCTCCTGGTTAATGATAAAAAAATTTTTCCCTGTGGATTATATTTTATAACAATATGCGGATACAAATAGGGGTCAGAGCCTGCTAAAAAAAATCCCTATTTTTTAAAATATTCTTACAAAAAATTGTTTTTATAAGAAATTAATCTTGAAATTAAAGGGCATGTTTATATATTGGCTTTTGTTAGCACTCGCTGTGGCGAGTGCTAACAAAAATAATGTAAAAATTAAAAATTTCTATATTAATTCTTATAATAAGGAGGCTGTTATGGCTATAAAACCGATAGGTGACAGAGTTTTAGTAGAACCGTTAGAAGATGAGATGAATAAAGTCGGTTCTTTATATGTTCCGGATACTGCAAAGGAAAAACCGCAGCGTGGTAAAATAGTTGCTGTAGGAGAAGGGAGACTTGATGGCAAGGATCTTATCCCAATGAGAGTAAAGGTTGGCGACAAAGTGCTTTTTGGGAAATATGCAGGCGTGGAATTGAAATATGAAGATAAGGAGTATTTGATCCTCAATGAGCATGATATTTTAGTAGTAATCGATTAATTAACAAATAAAAAACTTTAATAGAAGGTGATAAACATGGCAAAGATATTGAAATATAATGACGAAGCAAGAAGGCTGATTCTTGAAGGCGTTATGAAATTGTCAGATGCTGTACAAGTGACGTTGGGACCAAGGGGTCGAAATGTCGCTATTGATAAAAAATTCGGCGCTCCTACTGTGACAAAGGATGGAGTTACAGTCGCAAGAGAAATTGAACTTGATGATTCGTTTGAGAACATGGGTGCGCAGATGGTTAAAGAGGTTGCTATTAAGACTAATGATATAGCAGGTGACGGTACCACTACAGCAACACTTTTAGCGGCTGCAATATATAAGGAGAGCTTAAAGACCGTTACGGCAGGCGCAAATCCTATGGATCTTAAAAGAGGGATAGACAAGGCTGTTGAAGCTACTGTAAATTATGTAGCCTCCGTAGCAAGAGAGATTAAAGACAAGAAGGAGATAGCGCAGGTTGCTGCAATCTCCGCCAACAACGATATGGAGATTGGAAATCTTATTGCAGATGCAATGGATAAGGTTGGAAAAGACGGAGTCATAACAGTTGAGGAAGCAAAATCAATAGAAACTACTCTTGATGTTGTTGAGGGAATGCAGTTTGACAGGGGATATATTTCTCCGTATATGGCTACTAATGCCGAAACTATGCAGTCAGTTCTTGACGATGCGCTGATTTTGATTCATGATAAGAAAATATCTACTATGAAGGACTTACTGCCTGTTCTTGAAAAAGTCGCTCAGTCAGGGAGACCTCTGCTCATCATTGCCGAAGAGGTGGAAGGCGAGGCTCTTGCTACAATAGTTGTAAATACGCTCAGAAAGACTATTAATTGCGTTGCTGTTAAGGCTCCGGGGTTTGGCGACAGAAGAAAGGCAATGCTTGAGGATATAGCTATTCTTACAAAAGGTCAGGTTGTTTCAGATGAGCTTGGAATGAAACTTGATAATACGACAATTGAAATGCTTGGACGCGCTAAGAAGATTATAGTTGATAAGGAGAATACTACCATAATTGAAGGCGCCGGTTCACAGAAAGATGTTCAAACAAGGATAGCACAAATACAGAAACAGATTGAAGAGTCATTATCAGAGTACGATATTGAAAAACTTCAGGAAAGAAAAGCAAAACTTGCCGGCGGAGTAGCCGTTATTAATGTTGGAGCTGCAACCGAAGTTGAACTAAAAGAAAAGAAAGCCAGAGTTGAGGATGCCCTTTCTGCAACAAGATCTGCCGTTGAAGAGGGGATTGTACCCGGAGGCGGTTTAACTTTGATTCATGCTCAAAAATCGGTTAGAGAAGCAGCGGCAAAATTAGCCGGAGATGAAAAAATCGGAGCTGAGATAATTGCAAAAGCTGTTGAAGCTCCAATGAAACAGATTGTATCTAATGCAGGTTTAGAGGGATCTGTTATTGTCGAAAAAGCCAAAGAGGAAAAAGCAGGTATTGGATTTGATGCCTATTCGTTTAAATGGGTGAATATGATTGAAGCAGGTATTATTGACCCTGCGAAGGTTGTCAGATCTGCGCTTCAGAATGCGGCATCAGTAGCCGGTATGCTGTGCACAACAGAAGTTCTCATATCCGAAAAAGAAGAAGAGAAACCTATGGGAATGCCCGGCGGCGGAATGGGCGGCATGGGCGGCATGGGCGGAATGTACTAAAATTATACATTACATCTATCTGTAGGGACAAGGGCTGTCCTGTCCCTACAACTGTCCATACAGCCTATAGTTGCTTCTACGATAATTATTCTGCGTTGCTTTTTATTTTTCGACAAATTATATTTATTTTTTATATTGTTTTACTCATAATAAATTTTTAAATGCAGATAAGGCAGATAATCAAGTTTTAAAAAAATGTGCTAATTACCTTGACAAATTGTATAATATATTTGATTATATATTATTATATTCTATAATTTATGATAAAAATATACAAAGCAAGCATTTTCAGTAACAAGCATTTACAATAATATAGATAAAAGCTTGAAAGATAGTCGGGCAAGATAGAGTATGCTTGCCTAAATCATAGCCATATACACGGCAGGTTCTGCATGAATGGATTAATATTAATTATAGTTTCAATGGTAGTTCTTGTATTGGCATATTTGCTTTACGGTCGCTACCTTGTTCGTGTCTGGGGTATAGATCCATCTAAGAAAACGCCTGCTTATGAGTTCGAAGATGGAAAAAATTATGTGCCGACTCAGCCCTCTGTAGTTTTTGGGCATCAGTTTGCTTCTATAGCCGGCGCCGGTCCTATAAATGGTCCGATAATTGCGGCTATGTTCGGTTGGCTGCCGGTATTTTTATGGCTTTTAATAGGTTCTATTTTCTTTGGAGCTGTTCACGATTTTGCTACAATGTATGCATCGGTAAAAAATGATGGAAAATCCATAGCTTATCTCATTGAGATTTATGTAGGCAAAAGAGGCAAGCTGCTTTTCTTGTTATTTATGTGGTGTTTTTCTATTCTTATAACAGCTGCGTTTGCAGATATAGTTTCCGGAACCTTTGCAGGCTTTGATCCAAACGGCGGTACTATAAGCGCTAATGCCTCTGTTGCTTCTTCATCCTGTTTGTTTATATGTGGCGCTATGTGCCTTGGTTGGCTCATAAGGAAAGTACACGTCTCAGGCTTAGCAAGCGGTATAATAGCAATAGATCTTCTGATAGTGTGTATAGTACTTGGGCTATTTTTCCCTATCTATCTTCCGGGATCGTTTTGGTTGTACATTATATTCGGGTATATATTTGTTTCTTCAATTGTGCCGGTCTGGCTGCTTGGGCAGCCGAGGAATTACCTGAACTCGTTTCTGTTAATAGCAATGATTATTTCCGCATTTATAGGCGTTGCCTTTACATCTCCTCAGATAACCATTCCGGCTTTTACAGGGTTTGAGGTAAACGGCAATTATCTTTTCCCAACACTTTTTATTACAATAGCCTGCGGAGCTATTTCCGGATTCCATGGCATGGTTTCTACTGCAGAGACATCAAGGCAGATCAATAACGAAAAATATATTCTGCCTATTTCTTACGGAGCAATGCTTATCGAAACCTTGCTGGCTGTTCTTGCATTGATTTCTGTAGGTTCCTTAGCCCTTGATGGGAAATTACCTTTGGGAACGCCGCCTGTTATTTTTGCGACTGCCGTAGCCAGATTTTTGTTCAAAATAGGGCTGCCGATAAATATATCTTTTACCATTGTATCTTTGGCTATTTCTGCTTTTGTACTTACGACACTTGATACGGTAACCCGACTTGGTCGCATTGCCTTTCAGGAATTTTTCAGACCGGAGGATAAGTCAAAAAAACTGTCTGTTAGAAGTTTTTTAAGCAAAAGTTACGTAGCTTCGGCTTGTACCCTTGTGTCTGCCTACTTATTGGCAATTCACGGCTATCAAAATATTTGGCCTATATTTGGCGCATCGAATCAACTTCTTGCGGTTCTCAGCCTCGCGGGTTGCGCAGTATTTATTAAACATACGCGCAAACGCGGTTTTATGCTGCTTATTCCGGCAGTTATTATGATGGCAGTTACATTTACCTCGCTTATTTTCAGCATAAAAAACAAAATAGCCATGTTTCTCGATGGCAGATTTAACATGACGATTGACGGTTTTCAATTCATTATATTGATTCTGCTTTTTATTCTTGGCATCATAGTGCTTATCTCTTGCGGAGAGAAACTTCTAAAAAAAATACCTGATCCTGTAGCAATGTAATGAAAGTATTGAGTTCATTAAAAAATAGTTTGCTGCATTTTTTTGTAAGAGACCGAATTGAAAATATTCATGATGTAACCACAATAGAGGAAATTATTCGTCTAATCATCATCTATCTTAGTTATGCCGGAGTTTCAATCCTTATTATAACTATGGGTGTTATCAGAATACGTTCGTCAATGGTTGACAGCGGACTTTTGCTTTTTATTATTGGTTTTTTGATATTTATAAATATCTTTCTTTTCAGAACAGAACTTCCTTTTATTGTGGGCGGTTTTATTGTAATAAGCCTTTTTGGCATATTCTGCGCCATACAGTTTTTTTCACACGATGACCCTAACAATTATAATTGGCTGTGGATATATTTGTATCCGCTGATGTCTATTTTTACCCTTGGTTTGCCCGCAGGGTTGCTGCCTGCTGTACTTTTATTAGGCGTGTTAATATCTCCTGTTTTTTATCCTAAAATACCGCATTTCTATCAAGACCAAGACAATATTGTGCTTATTTGCATAGTGTATTTGTTTATTATGTCGCTTACTGCGGTATATGACTGGGGCAAACAAATAAAAGATAAATGGCTTCTGCAGCTTACGGTAGATTTGAAAGCGGCTCGCCAGAAAGCTGAGCTGTCTAATTTAGCCAAAAGCAATTTTCTTTCAAGAATGAGCCATGAGATACGCACCCCGATGAACGCAATTATAGGTATGAGCATGATTGCCCGCTCGACCCTTGACAGAGAGAAGATAGAGTATTGTTTCACAAGGATTAATGAAGCCTCTGTTCATCTGCTTGGAATCATAAATGATATTTTGGATATGTCCAAAATTGAAGCCGGTAAGTTTGATCTGTTCTATTCGCAGTTTAATTTCAAGGAAATGATAGACAGAGTCGTGAGCATGACCTGTTTTCGTATAAGTGAGAAAAATCAGCATTTTGAGCTGCTGCTTGACCCGCGAACTCCTGTAAATATTATATCGGATGAACAAAGGCTTGCTCAGGTGCTTACTAACCTTTTATCTAACGCCAACAAATTTACACCCGAAGGGGGCAGCATTAAACTCTCGGTTGACATTCTTGAAATTGATGGTTCTGAATACACCACAAGAATTACCGTAGCTGATAGCGGAATAGGCATAACTCCTGAGCAGAGGGAACGCCTCTTTTCATCTTTTGAGCAGGCAGATGGAAGTATATCTCGGAAGTATGGCGGCTCAGGTCTTGGTCTCTCAATATCCAAAGCCATAGTAGAATCTATTGGGGGGACAATATGGCTTGAGTCTGAGATAGACAAGGGTTCTTCTTTTATTTTTGAAGTTAAATTGGAAGCCTGTTTGGATGCCGCTGAATCTGTTGAGAAGGATTCGGGGAGAAATGAAACAGATGACGCTGAAAGCGGACATGATGATATATTCTCCGCATATACTATATTGCTTGTAGATGATGTAGAGATTAACCGTGAAATAATCATTAATCTACTTAAGCCTACAGGAATTAAGATTGAATGCGCAGAAAACGGCATAGAGGCAGTTAAAATGTTTCTGCAGTCGCCTTCAAAATATCAGCTTATATTTATGGATATTCAAATGCCCGGAATGGACGGTCTTGAGGCTACCCGTCAGATCAGGGACTCAAATTTTAAAGAGTCTGAATCTGTTCCGATAATTGCTATGACCGCTAACGTGTTTCAGGAAGATATTGCAAAATGCCTTGCAGTCGGCATGAACGGGCACCTTGGGAAACCTATAGCAGTAGACGAGTTGATGAAGAAATTAAAGCAATATTTGCTGGTTTAAAGATACACGGATCGCCATTCCAACAGTCAGCGATGAGGTAAACAAAATATAAAATCATTCAGGAGCTATCGTTGTTTTATATGTCTGTTTTTGTGAGCCGGGATTTTCAAATTTATCGATTATATTAGATCCAAAGTAGAAGTCAGATAGTATTGAAGTTGAGTAACCCAAATTCATCTTAAACCACATTGTTTCATTAGTCATAACAGATTGAAACGATGTTGTAGATAATAGATCAAAGCTGCCATTTAGCTGAATGTTTTCTACAGTATCTGGTCCTCCTTTAGATTGCAGCTTTTGCGCTTTAAAAAACACTCTTCGCAAAAAGTTTGTTCTAACGCTTGGAATTTCATAATTGAAACTATTTAATGAACCCCAAGTCCAATTTTCCATTAGAGGACCCTTGTCTCTGTTTAAAGATTTCATAGAATTTAAAAAAGCAATATCAAATTTTTTTTCCTTAGTTTCACCTTTTGATTCGGGTTTGTCAAAAATCATTGGATTATTATTTATAAGCTGGTTAAAAAAATCAAAGTAGAGAAGATGGGCATTATTAAGATTATATTCGGAATCTTCACCAAATATATTTCTATACGATTCATTTATATAGCAGGTCAGGGTTCTATAAAAAATTGCAGGCGCTTGAAGTTTAGATTCTGCAAAAAGGTTCCAATTGTTAAGGTAGATAAGCGATAGTTTTGAAGATGTCATAGGATTGCTTTCAAGCATCTTGTTGAAAATGGGTGTAAATTTTTCTCCAACGATTGAATAACTGTCGGATATGAGACTAATTACTTTGTCTTTATCATATACTTTATTCTTAATTACTAATGAGTTAAATCTTTCATCTTTAAATTTATTGATAATATTATAATTCATTGTGTTTCTACTCATTGATAAATCACTGCCAATATAATCATATCCGGATATACTCATAACTGATGAGAATTTCCATGGTGAGGGTTGTAAAGATTTACTCCCATCAATAAATATCATGTCATTTTTATTAGGCTGATTAACAAAGCCGGCATATATTTTGAAGGCTCTGTTTATATCTGAAATAATAAAACCTTTCAGAGTGGAGTCATTTAATAGTAATCTTTTTCTTGCAGTATCTATCTCAGTTTCAAATGGGATATTTAGCATAAGTTTGACATATTCTACACCGGGCTGGATTGACTCTATAACTAAAATTTTAGCGTCTGTTTTTGCCGATTTAATAAGATTGCTTAAAACAGGTCCCTTATCTGTAATCCAATCTATTTTTGAACTTAGTT
Organism: Spirochaetota bacterium; assembly: GCA_009787025.1. Classification (GTDB taxonomy): domain Bacteria; phylum Spirochaetota; class UBA4802; order UBA4802; family UBA5550; genus WRGT01. The sequence continues at coordinate 7,315 of WRGT01000027.1, read as the reverse complement.
CGTTATTGTTATAAACAGGATTTCTTACGGTTATATAATCTTTAGTTGCTCCTGAAATTTTGTAGCGCTGTATAGAGTCCTTATATTCAATATCAAACAGATAAAAGTTTTGTGAATCTGCATTTATGTTAAGCTGAGTTAAGGTAAAATAATTATTTTTAAATGAGAAGATAAACGGAAGACCATGGTATGTGATTGCAAAGATATTATTATCACCTATCTTTATCTTAACTAAGTACCAGCCCGGATAGATGTTAATAGAATCTTCATAATTCAATGTTGTAAATGAATCGGAGTCTATTGATGTAAGCGCAGACGGTAAATAAACCGAATTCCCGCGGGCAAAGCTACACATATATTTTTCAACAATATCCTTTATCTTTCTCAACGTAAGGATATGATTAATTTCATCTCTATTATAAAAGAATAGATAATCATTATCTTTAATTATTTTTTTCGATTCTATTTTTGATATGGGAAGATTAAATATTAATTCTTTGTTGACCAGAAATGAATTTGCCCACTCCTTCATAGAGAGAATTGCTAATAGATCTTCAATGATCCATTTGCGTTTATTCTTGCTTTTTGCAAAATAATTGATTCCATTTACATAGTTCTTTAAAGCTAAAATCTCCTTATCATTAAGCTTGGCGGCTATATTCTCTGCATTTTTAGTGAAACCCATAGTGCTGCTTAATTCATTGAGAAACGGAGCATCTTCACCTGCATAGTTGTTTGATTCTCCGGTTGCAATGGAGCGAAGGTATTCGATACTTCTAAGTCTGTCTTTTGCATGGAGATAACCGAGCGTAAAGTATAGATCATTGATTGATTTAACCTCTACAGAAGGAATACCCTTGTTGTCTCGTGTGATAATTATTGGCGATTCTACTTCTGCGTATTCATTTTTATTGTAAGAAATTTTTAAAATTTTAAAAGCTATAAATATAACAGCAAAAAGAATAATTATACAACATATACTTATTAATGTTATCTTAAAAAATTTTTTTATCAGCATACTGTTATCATACTACTTTATAGTTACTATTTTATAATTGTGACATTAGAATTTGTAATCTCAATTTTAGTGTAGTAGTTATCAAGCATTGTGAAAAAACGTTTAAATTCTCCCTTAACCGATATAATTGATTGCATCTTCACAAGCTGTGAAATTCTTTTTACATTTTTTGTATAGATATAACACTCTATTGGTCCTTTGTCTGATTGCAGATCCGCAAGTATACAAAAGTCATAATCAACATTTGTTGAAATAATAATATCTTTTACATAAACATCTTCTAAAATAACTATTTTTTCGGATAAGTCATCTTTTAACAGTAGAGCTTCTGCCGGGTTTTGTGATGTATCAATTTTTTCTTTGGCAGCTAAGACCTGATTAATGGTGATTTTTTCTTTAAAAAATGACGTGGTATTACACGATATGAGATAAATAATAAGAAAAAACGGGAGAAAAATTTTAAATTTCATTATAATGATGACCCCTATTTGATAGATTATTTTAATTTTTCACAAACTTAAACTGCTTGAAAGAATAAAAATCAATTATTGTACTGTCAGAATATTTAAAATATAAAATTAATCTATAAATAAATTCTGTCAACATTTATGATGAATGTCGGATGTAAAAAATCATAAAAATGCGTTGATTTATTTAAATTCAAATATATAGAAATAGAAAAAATATGCTTGAAATCAATTTGCTAATCTGAATTATGTTAGATATATAAGCAAAAGAGAAATGGTTATGGCAAAAGTAAACAGATTAGATGAAGATAGTATTGTAAATAGTATTATTGGCGTAGGCTCAGAGTTCAAGGGTGAATTTAAAATTAATGGGCTTCTCAGAATAGACGGTAAATTCTTAGGAACTATTGATACTCACGGAAAAGTTTTAATAGGACAGAGCGGTGATGCGATTACAGATATTAAGGCAAGGCTTGTTGTTGTAGGCGGAAAGGTTTCGGGGAATATATATGCAACAGAAAGAATCATCCTTTTATCAACCGGCGATGTTAAAGGTAATATTATAACTCCAAGTCTTATTATGGAAGAGGGGGTTAAATTTGACGGGAATTGTGTTATTAACAAGAGGTCTGAAGACTAAATGATTGAAATTCCAAGAACAGATTCAAGAAAGCAGACTCGTGAAGGGGTAAAGACTAAGGTTAAAGGCTCTTCCGGAGGGTTTAAGATTTCAGCATTTTCAACAGAGTTGAGCAGTCGAATAATGCATGAGTTTCAAGGGACTATTGAAGAGTTAATGACAGATCTTAAGGATCAGGAGAAAAGATTTTTAGATGCTCAGTCTATGTATGAACTTGAAAAATATAAAGCTTTAGTGAAAAAAATATTAAGGATGATTCTTGACGGCAGTTTTAAATCCCGCAAATTAGATCTGACAAGTCGTGAAAAAAGAACAGGCCGTGCAGAGAAGACGGTTTTAGACAAAATCGATGAAAACCTTCTTCAGCTTTCAAAGATGATAACAAAATCAAATGATGCATTCAATCTTATGAAGACAATTGAAGAGATAAGGGGACTTATCTTAGATTTGCTTTATTGATATTTATTATTTGTAATTATGCTGAATTTTTATGGAATAATCGGTCACCAGAGGGAATTAAAGAGCCTTCAGTTGTTAAATGATGAAACAAATATACCGCATTCTATCTTGTTTACCGGTCAGAGAGGGATTGGTAAAAGGCTCATAGTTGAAAGGTTAATAGGTTCATTTATCTGTAAAGACAGTACGCCTCCATGCGGTACATGCAGCTTGTGTAAACAGATAGCAGCAAGGAGTTTTCCCGATCTTATTATTCTTGAAAGAGATGATAAAGGGAAAATCCCTGTTGGGACTAGAGACAAACTGATGCCGGGAACTGTAAGGTGGCTCATTGAGAGATTATCATTGGCGCCTTCAACAGATAATTATTCGGTTATAATTGATGGAGTAGATACAATCTCAGAAGTCGGTCAGAATGCTTTGTTAAAAACTATTGAAGAACCATATTCAAAGACTAACATTTTTTTAATATCTGATAGTAGAGCAGGTATTCTTCCTACAATAATTTCCAGGTGTATAGAGATACCTTTTCAGCCGTTAAAAAATGATGATCTTTTAAATATATTAAAAATTAAAGAGAGTTTAACTGATAAATCGGAGTTTTTGATCTCTATTTCAGGCGGTTCTGCAGAAATAGCTTTAAAATTGCACGATGATAATATTTTTAATGAAATAAGCAATCTTTGCAGTGTTATCTCAAAATTTGTTAAGAGAGAGAGTGAAGAGATGCTAAAATATCCTGAGATTAAATATATATCTGACAATGAATTTTTATTGATTGTGTTGATTAATATTTACTCTTTTATGGTAAGGGAAGATATAAAAAAAAATATAAAAACAATACCTGAGGAGATAAGATTAAACAGCAAAGATGCTGCTCAGGTAGTGAGAATACTGCTTGCTATAAAAATGGGGCTTAAGAATAATCTAAATGTGAAGAATATTTTAAAAGGATTTATGTACTCATTTAAAAGAGTAGGTTCGCATGGATTTATCGAACCTGATTTTTCATGGCTTGAGTAAAGTAAAGATATAATAATAACTTTTTTTTGCATGAGGATTGTTATTATTAATTTAGATTTTTTGGTGATAATATGGAAGTTTCGGCTGTAAAATTGAGAAATAGTTATCAGATATATTTCATTGACGCAGAAAACTATTTTCTAAAACAGAATTCACTATGCGTTGTAGAGATTGAACATGGCGTTGACATAGGGAATGTTGTTAAAATACGCAACTTTCAAAATAATCCGTCTGCTCCGATAACAGGGAAGGTCATAAGAAAGGCAACGGATGATGATTTAAGCAGAATCCCGGAACTTGAATCGATTGAAGAGAGAGCATTTGCAGTATGCCGTGAAAAGTCAAAGGCTAAGAATCTGGATATGAAACTTGTTTCTGTAAAATGCCTTTTTGACAAAACAAAGTTAATTTTTTATTTTGTAGCAGATAACAGAATAGATTTCAGGGAATTGGTAAGGGAACTTGCTGCCGTGTTCAGGACAAGGATTGAGATGAGGCAGATAGGAGTTAGAGACGAGGCAAGGATTGTAGGCGGTTATGGTCCGTGCGGTAAACCAATGTGCTGTTTGTATCAAAGGGAAGAGTTTGAACCTGTTTCAATAAAGATGGCAAAGGAACAGAATCTAAACCTCAATTCTATGAAAATATCCGGCATGTGCGGCAGGCTTTTGTGCTGCCTTGGATTTGAGTATGACATATATAAAGAATTGAATGAGAAGCTGCCGGCGTTAGATTCTGTTATTACGGCAGGAGATAAACTGTACAAAGTAGTTTCTGTAAATACATTAAAAGAGGCTGTAGTAATTAAAGACGGCGACAGATTTGTGGAGATTGGGGCAAAAGATTTAATATTGAAAAACGGAAACTATAGTATAAAAGATGAATTGATTGAGGAATTATTTAAGACCGACGATGAAAATGATAAATAGAGATTTGGGGATAAAATGGAGAGAACCTTTTTTGTAACAACGCCTATATATTATGTAAATGCCGAGCCTCATATTGGCCATGCATATACTACAATTTTAGCCGACTTTATCTACAGATTTAATTTAAGTCTTGGGATTGATTCATATTTTTTAACAGGGACAGACGAATACGGCGATAAGATTTTTACTGCGGCAGCAGAAAAGAATATGACTCCGCAGGATTACTCCGATAAGATAAGCGGAAAGTTTAGAGCGGAGTGGGATTCTATTGATATTAAGTACTCGGATTTTATACGCACAACTGATGACCGGCATAAAAGAATTGTTCAGTATGTTTTACAGAAGATATATGATAAGGGTGATATATATTTTGGGAGTTATGGCGGCAACTACTGTATGGGGTGTGAGAGATTCCTTACGGATAAGGAGATGGTCAATGGCAAGTGTCCTGACCATAATAAGGAGACTCAGTATATTGAAGAGAAGAATTATTTTTTTAAGATGAGCAAATATCAGGATTGGCTCTTGGATTATATAGATAAAAATCCGGATTTTATAAGACCCGAGAGATATAAAAATGAGGTTCTGTCACTTCTTAGAAGCGATAGATTAGAGGACCTGTGCATTTCGCGGCCGACATCAAGATTAACATGGGGCATACCTCTCCCATTTGATAATAATTTTGTCACGTATGTATGGTTTGACGCTCTTATAAACTATATCAGCGCACTGGGTTATCCCGACGGAGATAAATTTAAAAAGTATTGGAGCGCTGCGCAGCATATAATAGCAAAGGATATTTTAAAACCTCACGGTATTTTTTGGCCTACTATGCTTAAGGCTGCTGATATTGAACCATATACGCACCTGAATGTTCATGGCTACTGGAATATGGATGATGCAAAGATGTCTAAGAGTCTTGGGAATGTTGTTACTCCGCGTGATCTTATAAACAAATACGGCAATGATCAGATAAGATATTTTTTACTAAAGGAGATGACGTTCGGACTTGATGCAAGATTTAATGAGGATCTGATAATTGATAAGATCAATTTTGATCTGGCAAATGATTTTGGGAATTTAATTAATCGCACATTTAATATGGCAGGGAAATTTTTCAGCGGTAAGATTCCGGAATTTGGCAATGACAATGCAGGAAGGGATGATCTTGTTGCCGGTATTAAAAAAAGCGCCGAAGATTATATCTTATTCTGTTCTAAGTTTCAAATAAGTATTGGACTTGAAAGACTCTGGGAGTTTATACGCTCTTTAAATAAATATATTGATGATACAAAACCGTGGCAGCTTGCTAAAGATAATAATACGGACAAGCTCTCTTCTGTTATAAGAAATCTTCTTGAAGGCATATACGGCATCTCTGTACTTCTATCTTCAGTGCTTATAAATATTTCGCCCCAAATAATCGCTGCTCTTAATGCTGCCGGAGCCTCAAGCAATTTAGATGCGCTATTGAGTATGAATAACTTAACATCGGGAACTGTATTAGGCGAGCTTGGAATACTTTTCCCAAAAATCGAAAAGGCTAAGCCCGAAGCAAAAGCAGAATCCGATAAAGAGAAGAGGATGAATGAAACCGGTCTTATAGATATCGGCGATTTTAGCAAGGTTGATATTAGGGTTGCTAAAGTAATTAAAGCTGAAAGGATAGACGGGTCTGATAAGCTTTTGTACCTTACGGTTGATGCAGGACAGGAGCAGCGGAATATTGTTGCAGGCATAGCGCATGTTTATTCGCCTGAAGATGTTGAGGGTAAAAAGATACTTCTTGTTTTTAATCTGAAACCTGCAACGTTATTCGGCAAAGAATCACAAGGCATGCTGTTAGCGGCAAAAAAAAGCAACAAGGATAAACCGCAGGTAATCTTTATAGATGACACTATTCCAATTGGCGCAAGGCTCGGTTAAAATTTATGCTGATAGGGTTAATGTCGGATACGCATAATGATGTTGATTTTATACTAAAGGCTATTGATATATTCAAAGAGAAAAATATCAAAATACTTGTACATGCGGGAGATATTACTTCTTTTAGAATGTTGGATTATCTCAAAGATTTTGACTGCTATATAGTTCTTGGGAATGGCGATGAAATTGACAGCGAAGACATCAATACAAGAGCGGCATCTCTTAATATAAGACCTGTTAAAAGCAGCATTGAATTTGAATGTTCGGGCAAATTATTTTTGGTATTTCATGGTCATAACGTCCCGCAATTCAGAGCTGCCGTAGCCTCCGGCAGATACGATTATATTATAAAGGGTCATACTCACAACTTTGAAAATTATGTTTCAAATGACTGCAGGATTATTAATCCGGGAGCTGTATATGCCCACGACGAATCATCTGTTGCAATCTTAGACATTGAGGCTGATAAGGTTGAAAAGATTATACTTAATGATATTTAGGGATTAAGCGGCAAATTACTGATATGCTATGGGCAAAAATGTTTTGCCTTTACAAGGGATTTATGGGATTATAATGATTTTTATAATTTCGTAAACATATAATTTATGGAATTATTATTTGTATAAACAAATTTGTAGAGACAAGGCATGCCTTGTCTCTACAAACAATTCCTGACAAAAAACTATCCCCTGCGAAACAACCTGTTTTTTCTTGCAGCATACACCCCATATTATAAAATACACACATTGTTTCATAATACGCTGTAAGGGCACAAAATTTTGTGCCCCTACGATTTCACGCTTCATAAATGTTTTATATACAAAATAACATATAACATATAACATATAACATA
>WRGT01000026.1 GCA_009787025.1 Spirochaetota bacterium | reverse complement strand
AGATTACGTTGATTTAGAAAATTAAGCTCTGAAAAATCTGTGAAATCCGTGAAATCCATGGACTATTTCCCTTAAGTTTATGATGTTGGGACAGCGCCCTTTTTTATATTCATTGAAACGCTTATTTTTTAAGCAGTATCTGAATCGCCTCTTCCTTGGAGTTAGTGATAGCTAAATCTTTACGTCCGCTTAAGGCAAAAACGGCAGTGGCCATTACCTTTTTTAATCCGTCTAGGCCAAAAATCGCACCGCTAATAACATAAGGCTTGTTAGACTCAGTGTAACTGGCTATAAATTCCTTTGTTTCTTTGTCAAACCGCAAACCGTCCATATTGGTGATCGTGTACACCGATTTTTGCGGATATTTGCTAATGACGGGCTTGACTTGTGCGATAAACTGATTAATTTCATCATTTGTTGTTAAGTTGGAGAAGTCGATATATACGAACTTCTTTCCATCGCGCGTAAATTCTTCAATACGATTCATGGTGAGTTTCTCCCTTGATTTTTATCTTTGTATAACGCCGCCGGTAAAAATAAATTATATTTAGTATATAATAATCAATTCTTTTTTACAGCTATAAAAATTGTCAAGAGAAATATTTAATACGGGGCAGAGCCTGTATTTAACCATGCTCTGACTTTAAAGCGTCGGCTTCTTCTTTTTCCTCATTTTCAGGGCAGAGCCTGTATTTAACCATGCTCTGACCCAATATCTGTAATTGTGTAAAATTTATAAGTAAAATTGTAAAACCATTGACATAAATGGTGAAATCAGTACATTGTACTTATGAATGTATTGATAGACGCAAGCGCTTTAATGGCAGTATTAATTAATGAACCGGAAAAAAGTCATATTATCAATTTGACAAAAAATTGCAATCTCTTGGCTCCGTCAATACTTCCCTATGAGATTGGCAATGCTTTGACACGGCTAAAGAAGAGTCGTGTATTAAGTGATCAAGAAATCATCATGGCATATAACGAGTTTAAAAAGATACCGCTGCGTTTGTTGAATGTGGATGTTGAAAGTGCTTTAATAATCGCTTGCAAATATTTAATTTATGCATATGATGCATCCTATTTAGAAATCGCCAATCGATTAAATTTACCGATTTTGACGCTTGACGGGTTGATGAAAAAAATCGCCTTGGATCTTAAATTGAAAATACTGGAGTAATGAAATGAAGGTATATAATTATTCGGAAGCTCGCCAAAATTTTACAGATGTACTAAATACGGCATTAAAAGAGGAAGTAATAATAACGCGCAGAGATGGAAGTAGATTTAAAATAATACCCATTGATAAAAGAGATGAAAAATCTCCGCTGGAAGGAATAAAGGGAGTAAAGGCAAACATAACAACCCAAAAGTTAGTTGAAACCATTCGGGAAGGACGGGAAGGACGGGATTATTTTAAAAAAAAATTCTAAGCATAAATGATTTTTTTGGATTGCTTATTTTTTTAAAAAACTTGACAGTGATTTAAGGGATATTTAATTCTGTTGCAAGGTTCTTTTAATCTGGTTTTGTTAAATTCCATTGCATTAATTTTTATTAAATAAAGATTTAAGTCAAATTATCTTGATTTTTAGCATAAATTTAACAGACTAACTATTAAGAATATTATAATATACAAATAAATATATATTGAAGGAGAATCAAAATGAGCAAAAAGCAGATGAAGTCAATGGATGGCAATGCTGCTGCAGCGCATGTGGCTTACGCTTTTACAGAGGTTGCGGCAATTTATCCTATTACCCCATCGTCAACAATGGCGGAACTGATAGATGAATGGGCGGCGCATGGTAAGAAAAATATTTTTGGTAATATAGTCAAAGTGGCTGAAATGCAATCGGAAGCCGGAGCCGCAGGCGCGCTCCACGGGTCGCTGCAAGGGGGCGCTCTAAGCACAACCTTTACGGCTTCTCAAGGTTTACTCCTGATGATTCCTAATATGTATAAGATTGCAGGCGAGCTTCTACCCGCTGTTTTTCATGTTAGTGCAAGGGCTGTTGCATCGCATGCGCTTTCAATATTCGGCGATCATTCGGATGTTTATTCTGTCAGGCAGGCAGGTTTTGCAATGCTGGCAACAGGCAGCGTTCAGGAGGTAATGGATCTTGCCGGAGTAGCCCATCTTGCTGCAATGAAAAGCAGAATTCCGTTCCTGCATTTTTTTGACGGCTTTAGAACTTCACATGAGATACAAAAGATCGAGGTTGTGGACTATGAAGATTTGGCAAAGTTAGTAGATTATGATGCAATAGACAGATTTAGAAAAAATGCGTTAAACCCCGAAACTCCCTGTACAAGAGGTACTGCGCAGAATCCTGATGTATTCTTTCAGGCAAGGGAAGCGTCAAATAAATATTATGAAGCAGTTGAAGACATTGTAGAAAACTACATGCTTGAAATAAATAAAATTACGGGAAGGGAATATCATCCGTTTACTTATTACGGTTCGCCTGACGCTGAGAATATTATTATTGCGATGGGTTCTGTAACCGAAACTATTACAGAGGTTATAGATTATTTAATTGGAAAGGGTGAAAAGGTCGGTCTTATAAAGGTTCATTTATACAGACCGTTTTCAGAGAAATATTTAATGAAGGTATTGCCGAAGAGTGTTAAGAAAATTGCAGTACTCGACAGGACTAAAGAACCCGGCGCAAGCGGTGAGCCTCTATTCCTTGATGTAAAGTCTATGTTTTATAATAAACCAAATGCTCCGATTATAGTCGGCGGACGATACGGATTGAGTTCTAAAGATACAACGCCGGCGCATGTGATAGCTGTTTATGAAAATTTAAAACTCTCAGAGCCTAAAAACGGATTTACAGTGGGAATAACAGACGACGTAACATTTAAATCACTCCCGATTGGTGAAGAGATAAACGTTGTTCCCGAAGGAACTATAGAAGCAAAATTCTATGGACTCGGATCGGACGGTACGGTTGGGGCAAATAAGAATTCAATCAAGATCATCGGAGATACAACCGATCTCTATTCGCAAGCCTACTTCTCATACGATTCAAAAAAATCCGGCGGTATTACAGTATCGCATTTGAGATTCGGTAAAAAAGAGATAAGATCAACATATCTGATTTTTCAGCCCGATTTCGTTGCGTGTCATGTACCTCAATATATCTATAAGTATAATGTGCTCAGAGGATTAAAGCAGGGAGGTACATTTCTGCTAAACAGTATATGGAGTCCTGAGGAGACTTTAAAGAGGCTGCCTGACGGTTATAAACGCTATATGGCGCAAAAAGATATTAAGTTTTATATAATAGATGCTACTGAAATTGCCGATAAACTTGGATTGGGAACAAGGACAAATACCATCATGCAGTCTGCCTTTTTTAAGCTGGCAAATGTAATCCCTTATGAAAAAGCTATTGAGGAGATGAAGACTGCAATCAAGAAGTCATACGGACATAAGGGCGATGATATAGTTAATATGAACTATGCAGCAGTAGATAAAGGTAAAGATGAGTTGGTGAAGATAGATATTCCTAAGGAATGGAAGGATATTACCGAGTCATCGGGCGCTGAAAATAAAGATATACCGGAATTTATAAAAAAAATAGCTGTTCCTATAAATAGACTTGAGGGCGATCTGCTGCCGGTCAGCGTTTTTGCAGACAGATCCGATGGAACAATCCCATCGGGAACATCCGCATATGAAAAGCGCGGTATAGCCGTTCATGTACCAAAATGGATACCTGACAATTGCATACAATGTAATCAATGTTCATACGTATGCCCTCATGCAGTAATCAGACCCTTCCTGCTTAATGAAAAAGAGGCTGCACCGGTTTCTTCCAAAGCTCAGTTAGTTGAAGCTAAAGGAAAAGGCTTTGAAGGACTTAAGTTCAGGATTCAGATCAGTCCTCTTGACTGTACCGGATGCGGAAACTGCGCGCAAGTTTGTCCGTCAAAAGAGAAGGCTCTGACAATGGAGTTGTTGGAAACACAGCTTGCAGAGTCGGATACATGGGAATATATGTCTAAAAACGTATCGTATAAAGATACTCTAATGGCTAAGAATACAGTGAAGGGCAGCCAGTTTGCGCAGCCGCTGTTTGAATTTTCGGGAGCATGCGCAGGCTGCGGTGAGACGCCGTATATTAAACTCATTACTCAACTGTATGGAGACAGGATGATGATTGCTAATGCAACAGGTTGTTCTTCGATTTATGGAGGATCATTTCCTGCATCGCCTTATTGCAAGAATTCCAAGGGCGAGGGACCGGCATGGGCAAATTCACTCTTTGAGGATAATGCCGAGTATGGCTATGGTATGAACTTAAGCGTTTCCCACCTCAGAGCAAGGATAGCAGATCTTGCCGCGACATATATAAAAGAGGGCGGATCAGATGAATTAAAAAATCTGCTTAAAGAATGGATTGCAGCAAAGAATGATTCCGAAAAAACAAAAGAACTAAGAGATAAGATAGTACCTCTTCTTGAAAAGGATAAGTCCGAGACGGCAAAAAATATACTGCAACTGAAACAGTATCTGATTAAAAAATCCATTTGGATCTTCGGAGGGGACGGCTGGGCATACGACATAGGTTACGGCGGTCTTGATCATGTTGTAGCATCAGGCGATGATGTAAATATATTAGTTATGGATACCGAAGTTTATTCAAATACGGGAGGACAATCATCAAAGGCTACACCTGTAGCAGCAGTTGCAAAATTTGCAGCATCAGGGAAAAAGGTAAGAAAAAAAGATTTGGGTATGATGTTAATGTCTTATGGATATGTATATGTTGCGCAAGTTTCTATGGGAGCTAATCAGGCTCAATATTTGAGAGCCTTAACGGAAGCTGAGGCTTATCCGGGACCGTCGGTTATTATAGCATATTCGCCGTGTATAAATCATGGACTGCGCGCAGGTATGGGGAAATCTCAGTTAGAGGCTAAATTGGCTGTTGAATGCGGATATTGGAGTTTATTTAGATTTAATCCTCTTCTTGAGCAGGAGGGTAAAAACCCTTTTATCCTTGAATCAAAAGATCCGGATTTTAGCAAATTCCAGACATTCTTAAGCGGAGAGGTAAGATATACAACCTTGAAGAAAGAATTTCCAGATCAGGCAGGAGAACTCTTTGCCGCAGCCGAAAACAATGCTAAGTGGAGATACCAAAGGTATGTAAAACTTGCTGCTGGTAATTAAGAATATGTTTCGTAGAGGTTTGTAACAGAAGCCAATTATAATGTCGCATGGTTGTATATGTTAAACAATTAGTACATTAACATGTCATTGCGAGCCGTGTTTTAAGTTCACCCGATAAAACAATGTAAACTCGGCGTGGCAATCCAGAGGTATAAATTAAGACTCTGGATTGCCACGCGCAGGTTACACAATCTATACTCAAACATGGTTGAAGCGCTCGCAATGACATAGAAAAAATGTAATTAATTTGACATGTACGGCAATGACGTAAAAAGTGACTTTTGTTGCGGCATATATTATTAAAACCCGCGAATGCCGTGTTTGCCAAAGTTTTTGGAACCCAGGACTAAATAGGTTCCCGCATATGATGTCGGATATTCTCAAGTTATTTGAGCATTATCGTTAACCATAAATATTGAGAGCTCGTAAATTTATTAGGTTCAAAACATTATTGACTAATCACGAGCATCGCAGGCATAATATAGAAAAAAATTAAATATATTTTTAAGCAACAATTTTTTAATATTGACAATTGTTTACAAGGCATAATAAAGATAAATATGGATTATTTGTAAGCAAAATACAATATTAAATACACAGGTAAGGATAAAAATGTTTAAGAATTTTTTTATAGATGTTAATAAGAAGTTATTAAAAAAGGCTCCTGCTGCCGGAACAGCTGATAAAGGCGCTTCAAAATCTAAAAAAGGCGAGTTTAGTATTGACACAAAGGCTTTAATAGAAAGATTAAACGGGCTGGTCCCTGTTAAACTGAGAGTTGCCGACCTAAAACCCATTGACAGTTCCGGATTTTCTCCTGAGGGTGTAGATTTTATAGCTTATAATGAATATTGCAGAGAAATAGATAAAGTATTTAATGACCATATACCATACGAATTGATTCATGGGGCTTTCTTTTTAGCAGATAAGCTAAATAAAAATACACTCGCAGACGCATTAAACCGTGTTTCAGCTGTAAAAAAATTAAATCATTTTACTGAGGATGGGGGTAAATTCTCAATCCCTTCATTTATTATTGCAAACGGTAATAAAGAGTATAAATTGCCGGAACTGAAAAACGACATAATGAACTTTTATATTTCAAAGAATATGCCCATAGAATCAGAATTTGAAATTATGATGGTATATAATGAAGGATTGCTGATAAAGGATTGGAATAGGGGCGATCATCGTTATATCGGACTTGAAACAGGTGATGATACTTTTATGTGGTTTTTTATACTTATGAACGAATATCTCGATATTGAAAGGGAAGATGTTTTTGACGCCAGAAATTATGTGCGTTCGGAAAAAGTATATAATGAATTTTAATTAATCTTGACAATATTTATGGTATTTTGTTATATTAAAAAAAAATTATCGAGGCAATAATTGTGTTATATAAAAAAGGGAAAATTTATAAATTTTTATTACTGTTGATGGTTGGGTTTATAATTGTTTTTAAACCGGAATCATCTAAAGCAGAGGATCCAATAATGGATCCAAATATGAATAATGACATAATCTTAGTACTTGATACGTCATACAGTATGGTCGGTAAACCCGGAAGAGACATTTTTGACCAGGTAAAGAGCAGCATTAATTGGTTTATAGATAACCGCGTCAAAGATGGGGACAGGATCTACTTTATGACATTTGATCAGGATGTAAAACTATATCCTGAGGTAATAGTTGATACTAAGAATGACAGGGATATTGTTAAGAAATTCATCTCTGTAATCGAAGCAAAAGGTCAATGGACCTATACATTTAAAATGCTTAATAATGTTTTTGCTTTAGCGGATAAATTGACTCAAGAAGCTGCCGATAGCAAACAAAAATCCAAACGCAAAGTGGCTATATTTATAATGAGTGACGGATTAGATGATCCTCCTCCCGCTAGCGTGAAAGATAGAATAAAATTAAGCGATGTTACGGACAAATATCAGGGGAGAGGGGATGATTGGTGGATATATATTTCCAGCTTCCAGGAACTGCAAAAGTCTAAAAAATTGTCAGATTCTTATGAAAAATTTAAAAATGAATTATCTAAAGTAGGTAATGTCCGTATTGTAGATGATGTTGATCCAAATAAAGCCATTGAAGGGGTACTTCCGGAGGAAAATAAAACCTGGGAGGTATTCAAAGTAATATTGTTTATTATACTTTTACTGCTATTACTGATAGGTTTAGTATGGCTGATCAAAAAGCTGTTTTCTTTGGAAATCACAGGTCGTTTTGAATATTGGAATCATGAACTGTTAAGACCTGATGTATATACGGTAAAAATAAGCGGTTATGAAAAGAGAGAGATGTTTCTTGGCAGAACTATGGACTGTCTGGTAAGGATTAAGGAATATGAATCTCGATATCCGTTTAAACTCAGGGCAGTAAAAAAGGATGGTAAAGTTGTCCTGAAAATTACGCCTACAGGAAATCTTGAGGTGAATTTTCAGAATAGAGAAAATGACGGCTATGTTCTTGATGGTGATATTTTTAGTGCATCTAATATTACTTTTAAATATATAGCTGATTAAATAGATTTTTTTCTAATATTGTCGATAATATTATTATAAATATATCTTGACATTATTGGTATGTTTGATAGTTTATCCACAATTAAAAAGATTTTGATAGTTATAGTTAGATTTTATAATTTTAATTTAGAATAAGGAAGTTTAATAGCAAATATTGGTTGTTATAAATTTTTAAGGAGGATTAAATAATGCCATTAACACAATTTCCAAAGAGCCCTAATAAAGTGCACCCAACGTTACCTAACGCAGTTGGTTCCAGAGAATCTTATGCTCAAGAGGGAAGGGATAAAGTTGCTGAAGGGAAGATTATCTTAGATGAAACATTTGATAAAGTATTAAATCACATACAGACTAAATTGCCGGAAGAAGTTTTACGAGAATTGGATGTAATGGGCGGATTAAAGGAAAAATTGTATAATTATATCAACCAAACATATGTTAATATGTTTAACAGATATACTGTTACAATGGAAGATGAATTCATGAAAAAGATTCGTGAATTTGTTGATAAGGAAGAGACAAAGGGTCTTGCCAGATATACTCCAAAAGAGATAGTTGAAATTCTTGATAAAGTGGGCGGCGCGGATAAATTTCATACAGGTGAGATTGAAAAATCTATAGTTAATATGTATGGACACCTTCAAGGGCATATTCAGAGAGGAGTTAATGACCTTGAAACAGAGACAAACTCAATCTTGAGGCAAAAAACAGATGTTGGAGCCTTTGTAAGGGGTGAAAATGCCTATGCAATACTCAAGTGCGTTTTTAAAGACAATGATCTGCGTCCAAAATATGTTGATGACGTTAAACTTTCTATTAATATTCTTGAGAGTGAGTTGATTAGTCCAATGTATCATTATCAGGTTACTGTTGAATCTATAATGAAAGATACTATTCAGAAACATATTCAGGATTTAATGGAGAAACAGGTTCAGCAATTTAATGATGATCTTGTTGATAAAGGCAAGAATGAGCTTTCATCAAGTGAAAAGATGTTTGAAAAAGTTAAAAGGATTGAACACTTCACAGATGACGATAAAGATGATGAAAAATCAAAGAGATATACAATATTGGCAAAAAAATTCCTTGATAAGATTGAAGGATTAAGAGCTGAGATTGATGTTGAAGAGATGGATCCTCTTAACATAAGAGAGAATATAAAGTTCATTATAGATGAAGAGAATATTAGAAACAGGGGATATAACACCTGTGTAAACTCAATTACATCTATTCTTGATACAAGTAAACTCGGTTATCAGGTTTGTGATAACATGAAGAATGCCCGTATATGTAAAATAAGAGAGTATGAAGATACCGACAAGCTCATACTCCCTGATGAAAGATATGCAATAAGAATGGCATTCTATGACCAGAATCAGTTGAAAGAGGCAAAAAAAGAGTATGATAAACAGGTCAATGCTTTCACAACAGAGGTGAGTATGGCATGGGATGTTGTTCATGCTTATTATGAGTCAAAAAAGAGATTCAGATCTCTTCAAGATTTTAATGATCTTAGCAACAGATTGATGGGAAAAGAGTGGAAGAGACAGAAGAATGCTTATGAGCAAGATCCTGACGGCGTAATGTGGAACGAATTAGGTGAAATGTATAATGAGAATTCATTTGTAGAGAAAAATAACAGAACATATGAAGATAGATTTAAAAATATTAAAAATAAACTTATTTATCTAAAGGCTAAACTTCACAAAATGCACGGATATCAACATCCTGTAGAAAGAGTTATACTTGATGAAAGAGTATCATTCTTGGAAGGGAGATTTAATGATTTTGCTCATTTAGTTAATCCGCACCATATTCAACCCGGTCTTATACTTGATATAGATATAACTACAATCAAGAGGAAGAGATTTATATTAAAGAGTATGGCTAACTGCTTGAATGAATTTCTATATGGCGTATCTAAAGGTTTTGCAGACGCTGCATTTGCAACATATTCAAGAAGAAGATCAACAGTTAGGGCAGATATTGACCAATCTTTCCTATCAGATGAAGTTGGTGAAGATCTTTTTGAATCAGCATACAAGACCGGTCAAGATGCAGAAGGAGAAAGTAACGGTATAGAACTTCCGGAAATCACAGGTTCTATTAACCTTACGCCGGCTCAAAAACCTGCTAAAAAGAGAAGTTCAGGTTTGAAAGAACTATAAGATTTATGATATAATTTTTTTTGAAAAAGGGATGAATTTCATCCCTTTTTTTATGTTGTAAAAAAATATTTTTTATCTTTTTGTGTAAAAAAATACTTTTTATTTATATACAATAAATATATAATACTTGAAATTATTAGTTCTATTTGCAATATATACTTTGTGTTTAATAATAACAGGAGAGAAACTATGGAAACTACTTATTATTCATTAGCATCCAAATCATCTTTCAATAAAGCATTGAGGCATTTTTTTGCTGTAAATGACGCAGTTGATGAAGTTGATGGCAGATCGAATCTTGCTGATTATATTAATGATTTGTTGGATGACGAAGAACTTCACCAGGATCAAATACTCCCAATTATAGGGGCTGTAATAAGAGATAAATTTGAGTACAGTTATTATTCTTACAATGTTTCTAAGCCAATATCAGAATTTCAAAAAATTACTGGTGAATTGATTAAATGGAATGTTATTGATCTATTAGTAATATATTTTGGTCCGGATGGGGATAAATTTGTTATTAATCCTAAAAATGCAGATAGCTGGGAAAGATGCAGAGAGATTTCCAAAAATTATCTCTTGGTGATCTATGCTAAATATTTAAAAGGAAAGAATAGCAAGCTGGAACAGGAAGCTATAAAAACTTTCATAGATTTGCTGCTGGGGAAAGATGTATTTGTAAATAAAGATTTCATTGATCAAACAGCAGTAAATGCTATAGCTCCGGCGCAGGCGCCTAAGGTTGCAGCTACAGCGCCGGTTTCTCATGCAGCAACCGGTTCTGCTCCAGCAGCAGCGGCGGCTCCCGCTAAGGCAAAGAAAGTTAATATAACGCCTAAATATGCCGTGCAGGTTTCAAATGAGTTATTCCATAACGGCAATGTAGAAGCGTGGAAAAAAATTCTTGAAAGCTACCAGGCAAAATATCCCGATGCAAAGGTTCATGTTATGTTTGAAGGCGAGGTTATTAATGATATAAATGCTCTCTTTAAATGGGGAAAGGTTAAACATGGAGATTCGATATTTTTTCAAGTATCCGGTGAAGAAATATTAGGTGTATCGAAGTTACAGAAATATCTTTATGAAGGCGCAAGTCACCGCTATGAACAATTTCTGAAACTTGGCGTAGGCAAAGTTTTAAATCTTTTTTAAACTATTTTAATGGAGGCTATGATGAAAAATATAATATATTTTGATAAAGAATTTAAATTAGAAAATGAAAAAGTGCTGTCTAAGATTGGCATCAGAGGCAGGAGAGTCGTTGAGCTTGCAAGTATGAAATTGCCTGTTGTTCCGGGTTTTATTATAGATTCGGATTTAACATTAAAATTATCTCAAACTAATATTAAAGAACAGATTACAAGCTATATAGCTAATATTGAAAAAGAGACAAAAAAGAAATTCGGTGATGATAAAAAGCCTCTATTTTTAAAGATGGTTCTTAGTTCTGATTTGAATGTTCCTTTTTTCCCATCAATACATAATATAGGGATGAATAGCAAAACTGTTGAAGGCTTTGCTAAGTTTACAGGCGAAGAATTTGCTTATGGCGAATATCTCTTTTTAATGAGAAACCTTGCTACAAGACTTTTTATGCTCCCTGAAGAAAATATTAAAAAGATTGAAAGCAAATTAGTTAAGAAATCATCGGTAGAGCAACTTAAAAGTACAATAGACGCATATAAAAAGGAATTTGGAGAAAATTTTAGCGATGATGCTTTAGACCAGCTTATATTTATAATGAAGAAAGCAGCTGAAGTTTACTGTGATTCCGACATAGATGTTGATAGCACACTATCTGTTATGATACAGGCTATGGTCTATGGAAACTTTGGTGATAATTCATATACGGGAAATTATTTTACAAGGAATATTATTACAGGCGAGTCTGAAATTCAGGGTGACTTTCTAAAAAATGAATTTGATATGAAAAATGGGAAGACCACTGAGATTAAGAAGATTGAGAAAAAATATTTTGATAAGTTTGCGCAGATAGCTCTTAAAGTAGAAGAAAATTTTAAAGAGATAAGAAATATTAAATTCACAATAGAGGATGAAGATTTTTGGTTAGTTGAACAGAGAGAGGTTGATGAAAAATCTACTCAAGCCCAAATAAAGACTCTTTTAGATCTTAATACCAAAAAAGTTATTTCTGATGAATTTCTTATCAATACTATTAAACCTGATCAGCTAAACGAATTGCTGCATCCTGTAATTGATCCAAGAACAGTAAAAACCACTAAAAATATAAAAGGCGGTATTGCAGGATCAACGGGCGCTGCTATAGGCAGAGTATTTTTTTCTACACCGAAAATTTTAGAGGAATATAAAAAAGCGATAATGACCGGAGGAGATACTAATTTGATATTAGTGCTTGTTTCGTCTTATGCAGAGGATGTTAAGGCGATTGAAGTAGCTCAGGCTGTTATTACTACAGAGGGAGGCTTTTCATCTCACGCGCCTGTTGTTGCAAGAAGTCTTGGTAAAGTTGCTATGGTACAACCGGAAATGAAGATTAAGGGTAATACATTTACGATTGCAGGTACGACTGTTAAGGAAGGCGACTACATTTCACTAAATGTTCCCTACTACGAAGAGCCTACGCTTTATCTTGGCAAGATCGGTTTAATTGAGCCTGATTTTAAGAATAACGGTCTGCTTGAGTTTCTCAATATAGTAGAGAAATATATAAAAGACTTTAATGTTAGAGCTAATGCAGATCAGGGGAGAGACGCGCTTGTATCTAAAGATTTTAAAGCCGACGGAATAGGACTTTGCAGAACCGAACATATGTTTTTTAATGAAAAAAGGATTATGAAGTTCAGAGAGATGATTATTGCAGGCAATGCAGAGGAAAGAATTAAGGTTTTAGACGCTCTTAAACCTATGCAGGTATCTGATTTTTATGATCTCTTTAAGATAATGGACGGCAAGCCTGTAACAATAAGATTGTTGGATGCGCCTTTACATGAATTTTTGCCGAGATCCGAAGAAAGTATGAAAGAATTCGTAAAATATATGCAGACTAAAAAGAAAGATTATAAAGCCTCAGAGATTGAAGCAAGATGTGAAGATCTTGAAGAGATGAACCCAATGCTTGGTCACAGAGGATGCCGCGTTGCAGTAACTTATCCTGAAATTTATGAAATGCAATGCAGAGCAATTTTTGAAGCTGCATGTATGCTGAAAAAAGAGGGTCTTGAGGTTACTCCGGAGATTATGATTCCAATAGTTATGAGCGAACAGGAGATGAAGTTTATTAGAAATGGTAAAAAGATTGAAGGTATTGAAGTTAAAGGTATTAGGGATATAAAGGATGAAGTTCTTCAGGAGTATGGTATCGATGATTTAAATTATACTGTAGGATCAATGATTGAGCTTCCTGCAGCAGCATTATCGGCAGGTTCAATAGCCGAGTATGCAGAGTTTTTCAGCTTTGGTACTAACGATTTGACACAGACAACATACGGTCTTTCAAGGGACGATTCCAGCTCTTTCTTCCCCGACTATTCGCTCTTTGATTTAATGAAAAATAATCCGTTTAAGGTTCTGGGAGAACCTGTTAAGGAACTAATAGGAATTGCTTCGGATAGAGGAAGATTAACAAGGCCTGATATTAAAATCGGACTTTGCGGCGAGCATGGCGCTAATCCTGAAAACATAACATTCTGTATTGAAACAGGACTAAATTACGTATCATGTTCACCTTACTCAATACCGCTGGCTAAGCTTGGTATTGCGCAATATAATTTATCTAAAAAGAATGTGAAGTAATATGATTTGATTACAAGGGGCTGTCCAATAAGTAAGGACAGCCTTTTTTTATTTAATACCAGCTCAAGCGGGACGAGACTTGTTATAACTATGAGTAAATATGAAATCATTATTTATTGGAGCGAGACAGATAATGCTTACATAGCGGAAGTCCCTGAACTTGCAGGATGCATGGCTGATGGAAAAACTTATGCCGAAGCGCTTTATAATGTGGAAATAATTATCAATGAATGGATCGAAACAGCTCAATCTCTGGGACGTTCAATTCCAGTCCCTTTTGGAAGAAAATTGGTGTATGCATAAGCGTAGGATATAGCAAGGGGGCAGAGCCCTATCTCAAAAATCAGCAATAATCATAAAAATTCAGGTTTTGATATTTTTAAAAAGTTCTTGACACTTTATTAGAAAGAGTTAGTTTGTACCTGTTATTTTAAGCAATAAAATTTAATAATAAAATCAGGAAAAATTTTTATATGAAAAAAATTTTACTTGACACGCTAAACAAAAGAATGATATGCTTAGAAAAAGCGTTCCGTTCCGTTCCGTTCCGTTCCGTTCCGTTCCGTTCCGTTCCGTTCCGTTCCGTTCCGTTCCGTT
>WRGT01000025.1 GCA_009787025.1 Spirochaetota bacterium | reverse complement strand
AGACAGATTCAAGCGCTACAGGGGAATATTATACAAACTCATATGTAGGCGGAACAAATGTAACAATCAAGAGCAAAGAGGATACTACAATAAAACAAAACCGTCTTTTAAGAACAAACAGTACAGGAAACAGGATTATAGCAAAAATTTTATTTTACGCCGCCGCTGACATTGTAGTTGACTTCTGCTGCAGCCTCAGTTTAACATGTTATTTATTAAATGAACTTAATCTGTTCTAAATCAGAAATATAAAACATCGCAAGGAGAACAAAATGCCGCTTTTTACCGTTGATGATACTAAATGCAAAAAAGATAAAATTTGTGTAATGGAATGCCCAATGGCAATAATAGAAATAAAAGACAGCTCCCCTCAGCCGGCTAAGGGGAGAGAAGCTCTATGCTTAAACTGCGGACACTGTGTAGCAGTATGCCCTACAGGCGCTCTTAGCTTGGAAACAATGAAGTCCCATGAGTGCGAACCTATCGGCAATAATTGGAATCCCAGTTATGAAGTCATTGATAAATACTTAAAGACCAGACGCGCCATTAGAAAATTCAAGAAAGATCCAGTTGAAAAAGATAAACTTTTAAAAATGATAAATATGGCAACAAATGCTCCGTCGGGTCACAACGGAAGACCTGTTGAATGGACTGTAATATCCGAAAGGGAAAATGTAAAAATGGTAGCTGAAACTGTTGTTGATTGGATGAAGGATATGATGGATAAAAAACCCGATGAGGCAAAGATGTTCCACTTTGATATAATTCTTAAAGCATGGAACAACGGTATTGACACAATAACATGGGGGGCAACCTCTCTTATTATTGCCCATGGAATGAAAACAGATCCGTTGGCATTTACCGGATGTACCATAGCTCTGTCACATGCGGATATATCAGCTCCCTCGCTTGGTTTAGGCTGCTGCTGGGGCGGCTTTATTACGTGGTGCGCTATGTCATGGAAGCCGTTAAAGGAAAAAATTAATCTCCCGAAAGAACATGCTCTGTTCGGAGCTCTCCTGACAGGATATCCTCTGTTTAAATATCACAGAGTTCCAAAGAGAAAGACTGTAATTCACTGGGTATGATTTATGCCGGGCTGTTATATTTGCTCAGGAGTCAGATATGCGTTTGTGTGCCCCGAGTTTATGATAAAAAAAATTAAAACTCAAGCAGCAACTGATCATCGGATGCCATATCATCTTCACTGCCAAAATTAGAGACAGATATACCAAGCAGTCTTATCTTTTTTCTCCCTGCATCGGTATAGTTTAAGAGTTCATAAACCTCATTGATCATTTCATCTGCGGAATCGACAGGTCTGTCTAAAGTTCTGCTTCTGGTAATCTGCCGAAAGTCATGGTACTTTATCTTTAAAGTAACGGTTCTTCCTTTAATATTTTTTCTCTTTAAAGCCGGTTCTAATTCTTTGGCTATACTACCCAGTATTGATTTAATTAAATCCATATCGAGTATATCTTCTGCTAATGTAATCTCCCTTCCGTATGATTTTCTCTCCCTGTATGGAGATACAATCCTTGTATCAATCCCGCGCACTATATCATAATAAAATTTTCCCACTTTGCCAAAATGCTTTACAAGCGTTTCAAGGTCTCTATTCTTAAGATCAAGCCCATTGTTTATCCCTAACGCCAACATTCTCTTTTCACTTATCTTTCCCACTCCGTAAAATTTTCCAATAGGGAGAGTCTCAAGAAATTTTTCAGCTTCTACAGGTCTTATAACGGCAATGCCATTGGGTTTATTTATGTCGGAAGCAATTTTAGCAAGGAATTTGTTGTATGAAACGCCTGCCGAAACAGTAAGTCCGATCTCGGAAAATATCCTGCTCTGTATCTCCTTAGCAATAACAGTTGCCGAAGTAATATTCTTCCTGTTTTCAGTAACATCTAAAAATGCCTCATCAAGAGAAAGGGGCTCAATAAGATCCGTATAGTCTGCGCATATATTTAGAAACTGCTTAGAAACTTTTTTGTAAACATCAAATCTGGGAGAGACTAATACTGCCTGAGGGCAGAGCCTGATTGCTGTTTTACACGGCATGGCAGAATGGATTCCGTACTTTCTTGCCTCATAGGAGCATGTTGAAACAACACCTCTTCTATTAGGATCGCCGCCTACAATGACAGGTTTTCCCTTTAATGACGGATTGTCTCTCTGCTCTATAGCTGCATAAAATGCATCCATATCTAAATGAATAATTTTTCTCATAGGGACATATCCCATCCTTAACAAAATCTTTAAAATATTAATGTCATAATAACTAATTAATGCTATAATAACTAAATAAGAGCCACAATCCCATATATATTTAACAAAAAAACCGTTATTTACATTTTATTTATATTTTCCGTATAATTATCTTAACAAAAAATTTATAAATCAACACATAAACTATATTATATTTTCAAATAAGTTCTAAGTTGGAGAATATATGAATTACAGAGAAACATTTTTTGAAAGGATAAATAGAGAAATATCTGTATTTAATTATGAACAATCTCTAAGATTTACAAAAGATGAAACTCTCACCATCGACCTTCACTGCCATGACAAAAACAGCAATGAGCCTGATGAAATAGTCGGCAGGATGTTAAATACGCCCGAGACGTGGCTTGAACCGATAGATTTAATCAATACATTAAAAAAACACGGATGCGATACTTTTACAATTACAAATCACAACAATGGACGTTCATGTTATGAACTGCAAGATAAAGGCTATGACATATTGACAGGAGCGGAATTCAGTTGTACGGTGCCGGATTATAATGCCAAGATTCATGTATTAGCATACGGATTTACACCGTCACAGGAGGAGACTCTCTTAAAAATAAAAGATGATATATATAGATTTCAAAGATTTGCCTTAGAACACAATATTCCTACTATACTGGCGCATCCGCTATATCACTATGAAGAGAAAGAAAAGCTTCCTATGGATTTCTTTGATAAGATGTCGCTTATATTTGAGAGATATGAGGTAATCAACGGACAAAGGGATTCATGGCAGAACCTCCTTGTAAAGAAGTGGGTTGAGTCAATGAAAATAAGCGCCTTGGAAAAGTATGAAAAAAAGTTTGGAATAAAGTCGTCCGATTACTGCCGCAGCAGATATACGAGAAAAATCTATGGAGGTTCGGATTCACACATGGGTATATTTGCAGGACTCTCAGGCACAAGGTTTTATGTTAAAGATGCACAAAACAGGCTTAAGAAAGAATCAAGAAGTTCATTAGTGCTTAATGCCCTGTTAGATGGAGACTCAGCTCCTTATGGAGGATACAACAACACAGAAAAGATGACCGTTGCTTTTCTGGACTACTTCTGTCAAATAGTTATGAACATGAAAGATCCGGGACTTATTAGATTATTGCTGCACAAGGGTTCAATACAGGATAAGATCATATCATTTATGATTATAAATGGTTTTGCCGAACTGCAAAGGCATAAACTAACCGTAAATTTCCTGACTCTGTTTCATCAATGCCTGCAAGGAGAGATGCCGGGCTTTACAAAGAAACTCATGATACCAAAAGATTATAAGCCCATATTCATGGAAGCAGAATCAATGGCAGATATAGGCAATAGAGCTCCAGAAAATATGGCTGAGCTGTTTGATAAATCAATAGAGAATATATACAGGTCTCTTATCAATCTAATGTTTAGCAGGCTTAACAAAAAATTAAAGGATATAAAATTTAAGGATAATAATGCCGCAAAGAGCGCAGAGGATTTTATAAACAAGTTAGAACTTCCGGGTCATATAAGAATACTCTTTGAGAGTAAAGGTAAAAATGGAAAGGATGGAATATCAAATATAAATGCAACGGAATTTTTAGACGGTCTTACATTCCCTTTCTTAGCCTCAACAATCATTTTAGCCGCAAGCTATACTTCAAACAGGGTAATGTATAAATCGCGGGGTATGTTAAACTCCTTCTCGGAAAAACTGAACTATTTAAAGTTTCCAAGAAAGATGCTCTGGCTTGCCGATACATTTGAAGACGGGAACGGCGTGTCAATGTCACTCCGTCACATGCTCGATGAAATACGGTCGAGAGATCTTCCAATAGATATTTTAGTATGCAGTAAAACAGTTAAGCCCGAAGAACATCTATTTGTACTTGAACCTGTTGCCGTATATACTCCGCCGTTTTACGAGGACCAGCCTATAAGAATACCTAATATTCTCGATATACTTAAACACTTTAAAAACGGGGAATATGACAGAATCTTGTGTTCAACTGAGGGACCTATGGGTTTTATCTCCATCTTTTTAAAGATGGCATATTCGGTGCCTGCATTCTTTTTTGTTCATACGGACTGGATAACATTCGCTAAGGATACGCTCAACTTCTCAGACCCTGCCATAAACAGGTTAAGAAGGATATTGCGCGGTTTCTATAGATCATACGACGGAGTGCTTGTATTAAACAAGGAGCAGCAAAAATGGTTCAGAGGTCCTCACATGGAATTTAAGAGGACTGCCGTAAAGCTGACATCTCATTGGGTTGATGAAAAATTCAAAAAGACCGATGCTGCAAAAACGAAGATTTTTAATATAAAAGATGACAATCCTGTTCTTTTATATGTAGGAAGGATAAGTGAAGAGAAAGGGGTAAATGAACTCCCTTATATTTATCACAAGGTATTAAAGTCGGTACCAAATTTACAGTTTGTAATTGCAGGGAAAGGTCCTGAAGAGGAAAAATTAAAGAAAGAACTAAACGGCGCAAAGTTTCTCGGCTGGGTAGAGCACAGTTCGCTGCCGGATATATATTCGGCAGCAGATCTGCTGATTCTGCCGTCAAGATTCGACACATTCGGCAATGTAATTGTAGAAGCTATGGCTTGCGCCTGTCCAGTTATATCATATAATACAAAGGGACCAAGGGATATAATCGAAAATGAAAAGTCGGGTTATCTTGTAAACACTAAAGAAAAAATGGCTGATATAATTATTGCCCACTTTAAAAACAAACAAAATAAAATCAAGATGAATCAGGCAGCCGAAGAGAGAGCCAAGGACTTTACCGCAGACAGCATAATAGGGAAACTTCTTAAAGATACAGGTCTTGCATAATGGCTGAGACTTTATGGTGGCAGAAAGGGGTAATATATCAAATATATCCCAGAAGTTTTAAAGACAGCAATGGTGATGGAATTGGAGATATTAAAGGAATTATAGATAAGCTCGACTATCTCTCCTGGCTCGGCATTGATGCAATTTGGTTATCTCCGATTAATGTCTCCCCGATGTACGATTTTGGATATGACATATCAGACTACTATAATATTGATCCCGGCTATGGAACGCTTGAAGATTTCGACGAACTTATTGAAAAAGCTCATTCATATAAGATAAAGATCATAATGGATTTAGTTATTAATCATACTTCACACCTCCATAAGTGGTTTAACGAATCACGCTCTTCAAGAGATAATAATAAACGCAACTGGTATATTTGGAGAGACCCAGTAAAAGGCAAAGCGCCCAACAATTGGAGATCAGCCTTTGGCGGCAGCGCATGGGAGTGGGATCCTAAAACAGAGCAATACTATCTGCATTCATTCTTAAAAGAACAGCCCGATCTTAACTGGCGGAATCCCGATATGAGACAGTCGATCTATAAGATGATGAGATTTTGGCTTGATAGGGGAGTTTCTGGATTTAGACTCGATGTTGTGAACTGGTTTGTAAAAGATGAAAAATTCAGAAATAACCCTTTTACCTTAAAACCCCTTGATCCCGAAAAACATAAATACAGCAGAAACAGACCTGAGATACATGAATATATTAAGGAGCTTCGCAAAGTAATTGATGAATATGATGAAAGAATGACGGTAGGAGAAGTTTTTAGTCTGCCGCCGGGCGACCCCGAATTATCAGCTTCATTTCTGGGAGACGGAAATAACGAACTGCACCTTGCATTTGATTTTTCTATTATGTATAGACTCTGGAGCGCAAAACAGTTTTATAATTATATCAAAAAATGGTATAAGGCTATACCTGAAAACGGCTGGTCATGTCATGTACTTTCAAATCATGATCAGCCAAGGGGCAGAAGCAGATTTATGGGAGGAATCGATTCTGAAAAAAGGGCAAGACTTGCCGCTGTCTTTCTTCTTACGGTAAAAGGGACTCCGTTTCTTTATTACGGCGAAGAGCTTGGAATGAAGAATACGCAAATCAGCAGAAGAAAGATTGTTGACCCCTTAGGAAAAAAATACTGGCCTATTTACAGAGGGAGAGATTCTGCGCGGACTCCAATGCTCTGGAACAGCAGAGAGTATGGAGGCTTTACAAAGGGCAGACCATGGCTTCCCGTGGACAGCGGCTATAAAAGGCTGAATGTAAGATACCAGATGAATGACAGATACTCAATCTTAAATCTCTACAGAGAACTTATTGCCTTAAGGAAAAAATTTAAGGCATTAAATGAAGGGGAACTCATTCCAAAGATAAACGGGTTTAATAACATAATAGCATATTTTAGACAATATGAAGATGAAATGTTTTTTGTTGTGCTAAATTTTTCGTCTAAGGAAAAAAAGATCAATGCCGGAGAGAGAGCTCAATGGAAGGTTATGCTCTCTACGCACAGAACCAACCGTGAATATTTAACCTCATTATCCATGAATCTTGCGCCCTATGAAGCAACCGTCATAATGAAAATATGTGAATTTAAATAAAAAATTTTAGTAATCATTTCTCTTTATCTATTATTATTCTTGACAACTTTACAAAGAATATAATAAAAACATCAAAAATAAAACTAAAATAAAAATATAGGGTTAAATAATGCCTCTTCGCAATAATGAAGTTAACGAGCTTATTAAAAAGCTTAGGGAAAAATACAAGGAATATTCAAAAAACTATCATCAAAAATGGTTTGATCTTGATGCTTTTGATGAAAGACTCTCATTGGCTATAAAGAGTATGATGGACATGGAGGGTTTTATCTTAGCAGAAATTTCAAACTTTGAAAAACTCAAAACTCAATATGAGAATAAAAAAAAATCAAAGGAAAACCTCTTTTCCAAAGAGGTGGATAAAATAATTGAAGAGAATTTATCAAGAATAAAAAAATATCCGCAAATACTATTTCATCCAAAAAGCGGCATGGAAATTTCTTATATCTATGGAGCTCTTTCGTTTCTATTAACTTATATTTTTCCTATAACAAGAATAGTAATTACTGATGTTGCTCTTAGAAAAAAGATAGATTCATTAGAGGATAGACTTATATTCCTTGCGGATAAGAGAGGAGATGACATATATTCAAAAAGGATTAGCGACCATATACTATTATTAAATAGACAAGGCGTAAGGGCTATCGAAATAGAGAAAGATAGCAGTGATTATCTTAAAGAGAGCGGATTTCTTCTTCACGATATAATTTATTTTTGTGATAGTATAATAGATTTAAAAAATGACGAATGGAACTATCCTATTACATTTCAAAAACTGTTTATTGAAGAGGAGCGTAAAAAAACCGTAATAGATCTGTTTAAAGATCTGACCGGATATGGAGCTATATTAAAGATTAAAGAATATTCGTCCGGAATTATTGAAGATTTCCGGCTAAAGGCTTTTAAACAAAATGTATAATTTTTTTATTGAATTATATCAAAGGGATTTAAAATTAAATGAAAAATATTGTCCGACTATTGATTCTAATATTCGTTTTTTGCGCAAACATTTATGGTGATACTTTTGCAGATGAAGATGGCGCAATACTATACAGTGAGGCTTTATATTATAAGAATTTAGCTCTGCAAAGTAATGATCGTGATGAGAGAAATAGTAATCTTGATAATGCTATTGAAAAATTAAAAAAATCTACAGGCTCCGATACTTCATTAGCGAGAGTATATTTTCAGCTTTCAGACATCTATGCCTTAAAAGAAGATTTTACATCTGCCGAAAAATATGCAGAACTGTCAATAGAAAAGGATAATAGCTTTTTCCCGCCCTATAACTTATTATACAGTATAATGATGAATAGAAAAGAATATAAAGAATCCGCCGGTCTTATAGAAAAATACCTTGCTGCTGATCCTGACGAACCTTATGCGCTTTATCTCCTTGGAGTACACTATTACAAATATCTGAATGATCAGGATAAATCACTTTCATACTTTGAAAGAGAGATTCTTGCCTCAAAGAGCAGGGAGGTAGCCGAATATTATCTTGAAAATTCATATTATAATATTGGATATATCTATTATACTAATAATAAATTTGTTAAATCTTTTTATAATTTCTCTAAAGCTTATAATTTAAATGATTCAAACCAGAATACAATTTATATGCTTGCGCTTTCCGCATTTGGATACTCGGATATTATCAATGCTGAAAAATATGCAGTCATCTATTTAAATAAAGCCCCAGGTGATCTAATCATGGAATATATCCTTGGCAGTATATATTACATAAATGACAGCAGCAAAGCTATAGAACATCTTGCAAAAGTTCAAAGATCACAGACATTTGAAGGACTTGTTGCTTCCGGACTATATTATGAAATCACTAATGATAATTCTAAAGCTGAAAACATTATTAATTCAGTACTAAAATACAGGACAGATCTAATTGCCCCTTACATTGCAGAGGCGCGTATAAAACTCAAAGGTGATGATAAAACCGAAGCATATAACAAGTTAATCTCCGCAGGGGCATTATGTTTAAAAAATAATCTATTGCAAGCTGCTGATGATCTTTTTTACAAAGCGCTCAAGATAAAAAATGCTGATAATGATGATATATACTACTTTCTGGCAAAATCACATGAAGCGAATAAGCGGTACGCAATGGCTATAAGCTATTATAAGAGCTACTATGAATATTCAAAAGAAAGCAATGTACTTGTTCATATAGGTTATATTCATGCAACTCAGAAAAATTACGGGAAAGCATACCAATATTTTATTGAAGCCTCAAAAAAAGATCCTAAAAATCCGGAAGTCTATTTCTTTTGGGGACTTGCCCAGATGTGGGAGGGTAAAAACAGCGCTGCAAAAAATAATCTCCTTAAAGCAATTACAATAAAAAATGATGAAGAAAGCTATTACTTTTATCTTGCTATTATACACGAAAAACTCAATGAAATTGATAATGCAATAAAAAACTCAAAATTTGCTATTAAATATAATAAAGGAAGGGGAAGAGCATATAACCTTCTCGGATACCTCTATGCAGATAGAAATATGAATATTGATGAAGCAATGAAATTAGTATTAAAGGCTCTTGAGTTTGAGCCTGACAACGGAGCATACCTTGATTCTCTCGGGTGGATATATTACAGAAAAAAAGATTATGTTATGGCATTAAAAAATCTTCTCTTAGCAGAAGAAAAACTTGATGAAATAGGTTACCCTGATTATGTAGTTTATGATCACATAGGCGATACCTATTTAAAATTAGATAATAAAAACAGAGCGCTGTTCTATTGGGAGAAATCGCTCAGATTGGAAAACAACAGCGTGATTGAAGAAAAGATAAAAGCGAATAAGGAAAAAAAGAAAAATGAAAAATAGCAATTTCTTATATATAATAACCATAAGTGTAATAATTTTAGCAGGCTGCCAAACTGCTAATCAACCTGTCATAAACGAAACGGAAAATGTTAAGGCGAAAGAATTAATCTCTAACATTAAGAGTATTAATAGCTCTTCACCTGAAACGATCTCATCTTCATTTACGGCTGATGGTAATACAGGCGAAAAAAAATTCCGTTTTGAGGGGAAGGCGGTTTTTGATAAGAATGGCTATTACAAGATAACCGTTATCGACTATGTCTTTCAAAGTCCGGTAATTGAGGCATATAGAGAATCTAACGAGTTATACTTTTTTTATCCGTCTGAAAAGAAACTGTTTGTTGATGATATTAATAAAATAGACCTTTCCGCATATGCAGGTTTTAAATCAGACTATAAAATTATCTATGCGCTTTTAACAGGCAATATCCCAATGATAAATAATTATAAGGTGTATAAATGTCTTTACAGCGAAGACGAGAAAGGATATTATCTGATTTTAGAGAATAATGAATGTTATGAAAACATTTTCTTTAAGGAAGATGTGCCTGAGAAAATACTTATAATATATAAAGGTAATAAAAGTAAATTTGAAATATATCTAAAATCACCCGTTAAAATTGAAAAAGGAATATTCTTTAAGAATTTAAAAATTATTGCAACCGAAATTAATTCCAACATTAACATCAATTTTATAAAGCCGACTTTAAATAAGGCTGTTTCTGTTGAAAGACTAAACAGGAATAAGCTGCCAAAGAAAACAGAGATAATAAGAGTAAACTAAACGGTCATATCAGCCGCATCTTGAAAAGCCGCAGCCTCTGCATACCGAACAGCCCGATTCAAATTCTAAAGGACCGTGACAATCAGGACACACACCGGTAACTACACCTTCCCCGTCCTTGCCGTTAGTTTCAGCCATGAACTTTGCCGCATCGGCAAGTATATTTTCATTTTTGGCATTATCTATCCCGGCATATCTTTCAATGGCTTTTGCTATAGCATCAGAGCATGAATATATTCTGCCGCCCTTCTCCCATGATTGATTTGGGCATCTTACGCCTTTAAGCTGTTTAACAATCTGCTCTTTATCTATTCCTGCCCGGAGTGCAAGGGATATCAATCTTCCTATACCTTCGGTTTGACTGGCAGCGCATCCTCCGCCTTTCCCCATTGCGGCAAATACTTCAAAGATTCCATATTCATCTTCATTAATAGTTACATAGAGGGAGCCGCACCCGGTATTCATCTTTCTTGTTGCGCCCCAAGTTACTTCATGTCTTGGACGCGGAGCAACACGTTCTTCTGCAGTTTTAATCTCTTTGCTTTGTGAATTAATCTGCAATACCTGATTATCCCTTGAACCGTCACGATATACGGTTACGCCTTTACATTCAAGCTCATAAGCCATATTATAAACTTTACGTATATCGCCTGCTGTTGCCGTATGCGAAAAATTTACGGTTTTAGAAACTGCATTATCCACATATCTCTGAAAAGCAGCCTGTGTTTTAATATGCCACTCGGGCTGAATATCATGGGCAGTTACAAACACCTTTTTTATATTATCCGGCAGTTCGTCAATATTTTGAACCGATCCGTGATTTGCTACCTTTTCCATAATTGAGTTAATATCAATGGCGCTGCCAAGTTCTTTTACAGCCTCTTCAAACGAAGGATTTAATTCTATAAGCTTATTATTATCCATTACATTTCTTATATATGACAGAGCAAACAACGGTTCTATCCCGCTTGATGAATCTGCCAGAATGCTTATTGTTCCTGTAGGCGCTATAGTCGTAGTAGTAGCATTACGCAGAGGCTTTGCCATTTTTCCCGCATACTCGGAAAGATGAAAATTTGGAAACTCTCCGCGTTGTCCCGCAAGCTCTTCGGATTTTAATTTTGACTCGTTCTGTATCGTTGACATTATTCTCTCTGCTATCATCACGCCTTCATCGGAATTATATGGGACGCCAAGCTTTATAAGCATATCGGCATATCCCATAATCCCAAGCCCTATCTTTCTATTTGCTTTAGTCATCAACTCTATCTCTTTAAGCGGATATGAATTCATATCAATGACATTATCAAGAAAATGAACGGCATAGCGTGTAATCTCTTTAAGCATATCAAAATCTATCTCAAATCCTTTGCCATTCTGCTTTAAAACCTTGTTCAAATTGATAGAACCGAGGTTGCATGATTCATATGGGAGAAGGGGCTGTTCTCCGCAAGGATTAGTGCTTTCTATTGCGCCGACTTTTTTTATGGGATTATATTTGTTTATTCTATCAATAAATATTATACCGGGCTCTCCGTTTTTCCAAGCCATTTCAATTATAAGATCATATACCTTCACAGCATTAAGCTTACCGCAGGGTTCTCCGGTACGGGGATTTTTTAATTCATACTCTTCATTATTTTTTACAGCCTCCATAAAACTGTCGGTAAGAGCTACGGAGATATTAAAATTTGTCAGAGAAGATAAATTTGTTTTAGCTTGAATAAATTCAAGGATATCCGGATGGTCAATATTCAGTATAGCCATATTAGCCCCGCGCCTTGTACCTCCCTGCTTTACAGTCTCTGTTGCAGAATTAAAAATATTCATGAACGGAACAGGACCGCTTGACACGCCTGCAGTGCTGCTGACTATATCATTCTTTGGTCTTAGCTTAGAGAAAGAGAAACCCGTACCTCCGCCGCTTTTATGTATAAGAGCCATATTCTTAAGCGCATCAAAAATACCCTCCATTGAATCTTCAACAGGGAGTACAAAGCAGGCTGAGAGCTGCCCCAATGGTCTTCCCGCATTCATCAATGTAGGACTGTTTGGAATGAATTTAAGCTCAGCCATCATTTCATAAAAATTTAATGCAGTATTGTTTACTCCATCCTCATTAACTCCATAAAATGAATCAGCCGCAGCTACAAAGCCTGCAACCCTCTTAAACAACTCTTCCGGAGTTTCAATAATATCGCCTTTGCCGTCTCTTAACAGATATCTTTTTTCTAAGACTGTAATAGCGTTTTTTGACAACATTGGTTTAACATTGGAATTTATCTTTATATTATTATGAATCTCTCTATTCATTATTATATCCTTAATATTATGTTAAGTAACCTTTTTTAATTTAGCTGCGATTAGAATCTACAATTATTTATTTAATTATGAATTTTAACACATATTAAATAACTCTTAGAAAAAGCAGGGACGATCGGTTAAAAAATTGTTCATAATTAAGAATATAACTCTAATATAATACAGCTCTAAAAAAACTTACACCTGTAATGATAACATAATAAAAATTTTTAAGACATATTCAAAATAAGCTTGATTTAATATTATATTATATTATATTATATTATATTATATTATATTATATTATAT
>WRGT01000024.1 GCA_009787025.1 Spirochaetota bacterium | reverse complement strand
TAAGGAATATTTTGAGAATATTTATCTTTTATCCTGAATAAATTCCTTATACCTATATGTCTTTTTTCATAAACCTATAGTTCCGTTTTAGGAACCGTTTAGTTTAGAACGGACTGGGTAGTGGCTAGGATAATTTTACGTAAGAGTCTGCGCAAAAAACATAGTTGACAGAATAAAAAAAACGTATAATGTCAGAACATGAAACTTAATATTCCACAAAAATATCAAAAAGATATTGAAACAGCAATAAATATACTCAAAAAAGAAGGATGCCAATCAATTTATTTGTTTGGTTCGTTAGTAACCGGAAAAAATCATGACAAGTCGGATATAGATATTGGTATTAAAGGGCTTCCTAAAGGTAAATTTTTTGAAGTATATTCAAGATTATATTTTGACTTGGAAAATAACATTGATTTGGTAAATTTTGATGCTGATTCTGATTTTTATTCAATGTTGAATAGAATAGGTGAGGTTATTCAAATTGGATGAACTCGTAAGAATAAAAATAGAACATGAAATATCGCGGATAGAGAGATTATTTAGAGATGTAAAGCCGTTATTGGATTTATGCAAAATAAAGGAACCTGACATTATAGAAATGACAGCAGCGGCTCAAGTGTTACATTCATTTTATAATGGTGTGGAGAGTATTATTGTATTATTTTTTAAATATATAAATGAAAAATTGCCTGATGATTATAAATGGCATAAAACCTTATTTGAAATGGCGTTTGGAACTAATTCAAAAAATATAAAAATTATTAGAGATGATATAAAAAATAAATTGGAGAAGTATTTATTGTTTAGGCACTTTATAAGACACTCTTATAGCTCGGAGTTGGAATGGGATGAAATGGGACCATTAATAAAAGATATTGAAGAGATATGGAAAATTATAAAAACAGATTTTGAATTATTTATAGAAACCACTTGAAAATTCCCGTGATTTAAATAAGGCAGCTAAATAATTATGGAAAGAATATTTGGATGGAAAGGTAAGGTTCTATCTATAAATCTTACCGACAGATCATATACTGCGCTATATCCGCCAAAAGAGGTGTATCATAAATTTATCGGCGGCAGGGGTATTGCCGGCTGGTTTCTGCGCCCTCATTGTACGCAAGCATGGGATTCGGCAGATATGCCG
Organism: Spirochaetota bacterium; assembly: GCA_009787025.1. GTDB lineage: Bacteria > Spirochaetota > UBA4802 > UBA4802 > UBA5550 > WRGT01. The sequence continues at coordinate 11,437 of WRGT01000024.1, read as the reverse complement.
CTGATATTTTTTACCGGTCCCTTGGCGGATACTGAGTCTCCGGCATCGGGACATTTTACCGTAATGTCAAAGTCTCCGTTAACAGGCGCAGTAGGAGATTCTTCGGCAGACGGCAGATTCGGATTAGAGATAAAGCGCGCAGGCTGGGACGGCATAGTATTTACCGGTAAGAGTAAACAACTTTGCGGAGTATCTATAAAGGACGATACAATTGAATTTTTAGATGCCGAACATTTAAAAGGAAAAAAAATATCCGAAACTCCGTCCGCTCTTCCAAAAAAATCTTACCTATCATCTGCAGCATCAATAGCATCAATCGGACCTGCTGCTGAAAACGGCGTACTCTTTGCCAATATATCCTTTGATGAAGATTCATTTGACGGACGCGCAGGTCTCGGACTTGTAATGGCAGGTAAGGGTTTAAAATATATACAAGTTGAAGGTTCGGGTAAGACTGAAATTTTTAACAGAGATGAGCTGCTGTCCGGCAGTGAAGATATATTCAGACTTGTATCGGCATCGCCGATTTTAATGGGCGAGCTGGGATTTCCCGATTATGGTACAGGCGCGCTGTATGATTTGATAAACAGCAGAAGGATGATGCCTACATATAATTTTAGAGAGACGCACTTTCACAATGCTGAAAATATGAATGCATGGAGCTATAAACAAAAGTTTAAGACTAAAAAAATCGGATGTAACGGCTGTCATATTCTCTGCAAAAAAAAGGGTAAGGACGGAGAACGCATGCCTGAATTTGAAACAATGTCGCACTTTAGCGCGCTTATCGGGAATAGCGATATGGAAAAGGTTATGGAGGCTTCGCATATTTGCAATGAATATGGGATGGATGCAATCTCGGCAGCATCGGCAATTGCATGCTATATGGAAATCAATAAAACAGATTCCGATAGATTCGATTTCATAGAGCTGTTAAAGGATATTGCTTTGTCAAAAGGCGAAGGTGAGATTTTGAAATACGGTTCATTTAAATACGCATCTGCTGTTAATCATATAGACAGTTCAATGTCTGTTAAGGGACTTGATCTGCCTGCATATGATCCAAGAGGAGCATACGGCATGGCGCTTGCTTATGCAACATCAACAAGGGGTGGGTGTCATCTGAGAGCCAATCCCATATCGCATGAGATTCTTAGAAAACCCGTAGCAACCGACAGATTCTCCTTTAGCGGCAAAGCAAGGATAATAAAGCTTGCAGAGGATATGTATGCGGTTGTAGATTCTTTAACCGTATGCAAGTTTATCTTTTTTGCTGCGTCACTTGAGGAGTACTCAAAGATTTTTAGCGCTGTTACAGGCGTATATCCCGATGATTTAATGAGAGTCGGGGAAAGGATTTATTATAATGAAAGGATTATGAACTTTATGAACGGATTTACAGGCAAAGACGACGATCTCCCTGAAAGATTTTTTAAATGTGGAGGCACATCCGGTGACGGAATATCAATTCCGCCAATAAACAGGGAGGAGTTTCTTGAAACGAGGAGCAAGTATTATAAGATAAGGGGACTGACCCAAGACGGAGAATGTACAAAAGAAAAATGTGAAGAGCTGGAACTTCAATGGATAAATTAGTCTTAAAATATACGGATAAACTGATAAGCGCCGGGCTTTGCAATAAGGGCGAACCTGTATTCGGCGTAATAGATGATGAGATTACATGGAATAAAAACAGCTCTGAAATTGAATCTCTCGATACTGTAATACGCGGGCTTAATATCAATAGCATACTCTTTTCGCAAGCTGCAGAGCCATACAGGTCAATAATAGATTATCTTGCAAGGTCGGCGCTCGACGCCGACGGATATATTAAGCCTGACGACACAGAGACAAAAATCTTCCTGCACGATATACCTGTAGTATGGGATTTTCATCCAAGACATATTATTAATGCTTTAAAAAAAAGAAAGGGCGTAATTATATATAAAAAGGGGATTGTTACGTACGGAGTTGTAAGTCCCGAGCAGGCATTTATCTTTTTTTGCTCAATATGTTTTTCATGCTATGTTAAGTTTATGACAGATTACTATTATTACAAAAAGGGCATTATTAAAATGGATCAAGATGCTGATGAAATATGTAAATCAGCAGTATCGTCATATAAGGAATCATTAAAACACATATTATCCGGTCCGAAGATAAAAGCTCCCTTTAATACAAGCGAGGATGTTATTGCTGCAATTATTGAGACCGGGAGACTGACGGTTGAAAGCCGCATGGTTGGTTCATTCTTTGGGAATATATCCGTTAAGTTCAATGATAAGATATATATAAGCCAAACCGGGAGTTCCTTAGATGAACTTGCGGGGGCTATTGATCCGTGTCCTTTGAATAACTCAACGTGTAATGCCATAACATCATCCAGCGAATTTTCTGCGCACAGAGGGGTTTATGATATTACCGATAAAAAGACTATACTGCATGGTCATCCGAAATATTCTGTAATATTATCTATGATTTGTGATGATGTTCAATGTAACAACAGGGGTAGTTGTCACATTAAGTGCAATACTAAGAGAATGATAAATGATATACCTGTAATTCCCGGAGAAGTAGGTACAGGACCTCGCGGTATATCTAATACTCTTCCAAAAGCGATTACAGATCGCGGAGCTATAGTATATGGTCATGGATTATTTACATTTGGCGCTGAAGATTTTACCGATGCTTTTAAATCTCTTATAGATATTGAAAAAGAGTGTTTCAACAGATATGCAGAGATTATCGGATAAATCAACAAGAGACCTCTTACATAAAAGCCATTTTAATAATATGCTAAACTTAGCATAAAAATTTGTGATTTTTAAGATTTGCATAAATATCGTCTGACTTTTTTGCCAAAAATTACATTTTGATTGATGAAAAGATTTAAATTTTTATTAAAAAATACTTTACATAAGTTTAATCAAATCTCAATATTATAATTATAATATTGAGAGAACTTTTAAGCTAATATTTATTATTTATTTAAGGAGAGAATTTATGAATTGGAGAGATGAATACAAAAGCAAATTACGCACGGCTGACGAGGTAGCTGCCCTTGTAAAATCCGGTGATAGAATAAACCTTGGAGGCGGGCTGATGATTCCGAATGACTTTTGTATGGCTATGTGTAATAGGTTTGATGAAGTGGATAATCTGCTCTTTGCAGTCGGATTATCATTTAAAATGTATGATTTTGCACTTCCTGATATTAATAAAGGAAAATGTCTGATAGAATCGGTATTTCTTAGTCCGGGTGAACGTCAAATGGTTGACTGGGGAACATGTCAGCATGTACCTATTCATCTGTCTCAACTGCATCTTTATCAGCAAAGCAGGAATTTTAATATGGCAGGATTTATTGTAACCCCTCCGGATGAAGACGGGTATTTCAACAAATCCGGAGGAGGCGCTTTTAATTCCCGTGAATTGCTGAAAAATGTAGAAAAGGTATTTGTTGAGGTAAATCCCGATGCACATTGGTGTAACAGCGACGATTTCAAAATCCATGTATCGGAGGTGGACTATATAATTGAAACTAATTATGAGGTAGGCGTACTCCCGCCGATTGAAATAACAGCTACCGAGCAAAAAATCGGAGAATATGTTGCCGATATGATTCCAAACGGCTCAACCTTACAGATTGGTTTTGGCGGTCTTGCCGATGCTATAGGAAATCTTCTTAAATCAAAAAAAGATCTTTCTCTGTATGCGGAGACATTTACATCATCTATGGCAGAGCTGTGCAAATCAGGCGTTGTTAACGGAGCAAATAATCCTCTTATACCCGGTATTGCTTCTGCAAGCTTTGCTTTTGGAAGCAAGGAGATGCATAAATATGTACACAAAAACAAGGACCTAATGTTTTATGACCTTAAATGGATTAATGATCCTAATAATATTGCTAAAAATAAGAATCTTGTCGGCGTTAACGGTACGTTATGTATGGATCTTACCGGACAGGCATGTTCGGAATCTATAGGGCTTAAACAATTCAGCGCTACGGGCGGACAGCTTGATTTTGCGCGCGGTATATCATTATCTGGAACTTCAAAATTTATACTTGCATTGCCTTCTACATTTACAACAAAGGATGGAGAAGTAAAGAGCAAGATAGATATTACTCTGCCGCCGGGTTCTGTTGTAACTACTCCGCGAATTGAAGTTGACTATGTTGTTACGGATTATGGCGTAGCCCATCTGAAGTGGAAAAATCTTTCTCAGAGAGCTCATGAGATGATTAGGGTAGCTCATCCTGATTTTAGAGACGAATTAAAATCAAAAGCAAAAAAAGCATGTCTGATATAAAAACTACTAAAGTAAAAGATGACGGATTTTACTGAGAGTTTGAAAAATATTAAAAATGACGGCCGCCGGGTAATGGGGTGTTATCCCCTTTATCCGCCTGTCGAACTGCTACACTCAATGGGATTTAATCCTGTAATAATGTGGGGTTTAAGAGAACACATTATTTCATTAACCGAAAGCGACAAGCATTTGCAGGTATATGCATGTTCCGTTGCGCGGTATATGATAGAGTTTATACATTTAAACGCTTCACTGCTGGATGGCATAGTCAGTTATAATGCCTGCGACACTTTGCGTAATATGCCAGAGATAGTGAAGTGTATGCTTGATGGTCACGGGAAATCTATTCCGTCTTTTACTTTTCATGTACCTGCCGTTTCATTTGAGCAATCTGCCGAAGCCGGAAATTATTTAGGTCTGCACTTAAACAGATTGATATCCGCTGTAGAAAAAGAATATCACATAAAGTTTTCAGGAGATAAATTTGCAGAGAGTATTGAACTTTACAGGACTATGAGAAATCTATGCAGAGAGATTGAGGCTCTTGTCTCAAAAGGTATAATACCCTTTTATATATTCTGTGAAGCTGTGGGAGAGGGATATTTTACTTCTGTTGAAAAGCATATTGAAAAATTGAAATCTGTTGTAAATGATTATACTTCAAATTCAAAAAACGTGAAAAATAAGAGAATAATACTCAGCGGCATACTCAATCCTCCAATCGGAATTACCAAGCTGTTTGAAAACTGCGGCTTAACCGTTGCAGGTAATGATATAGCTATGCTGAAACGAAGTTATGCCTTTACTCCTGGGATTAAAGATAATCCGATAGAGTATTATTGCAGTTTTTATCAAGAGCGCTTTCCCTGTACTACTATTCTATTCTCATCTGATAGAAGGATTGACGAACTTAAAAGCTTGATTGAAAACTCAGGCGCCGACGGCTTTGTATTTGTCGGTGAGAAGTTTTGTGAATACGAATATTTTGAGATGCCGTTTATTGAAAAGAAATTAAAAGAATGGGGTATCCCCGGTCTTTTTATAGAGATTTCAACAGAGGACAGAGATAATTTAGCTCAGTATAAGACACGTATAGAAGCATTCTCTGAGATATTATAGCGGCTTAATGAGGAGACAGACATGACTAATTCGTCACAGGAAAATAATACAAACGAAAATAATACAAATACTAAAACTAAAGCAGGCGAACATCTCAGCAAGATCATGAAAGAGTTTTATATAAACCAGCATTTAGATGCTCAGGCAGGTAAATTTTGCGTATGGGCTGCAATAATTGTACCACTTGAGATTCTCAGAGGATTTGATATAATTGTGGGAATACCGGAGAACTACTCTGCTATGACAGCGAGTAAAGGCTTAGGGAGCGCTCAATGTGAAAGATCGCACCAACTTGGTTTTTCTCCCGATCTCTGCTCTTATGCAAGGATTGATCTTGGGAATAATCTCTATCCGCCAAAGGATGCTCAGATGCCTCCATTACCAAGACCTGATCTTATTATTACAGACAATAATAACTGTTCTCTGCTGGCTAAGTGGTTTGATGTTTATCACAGAGAGTATAATATTCCTCATTTTATTTTAGACGTGCCGTTTTGTTATAATCCTCAGGATTATGACGGACTTAACTATATTCTTTCTCAGTATAAAGATATTATAAGAAAGATAGAGAATATGACAGGGCAGAAATATGATATAGATAAGACACGCGAGGCTATGAATAATACCAATGAGGCATTAAAGCACTGGAAGCGGTTCATGAATGCTGCTCTGCATAAACCTGCCGGAATTACCGCATTTGACAGCTTTGTTCAAATGGCGACATTTGTTACGCTTCGAGGCACGCCGCAGATTGTTGAACAGTATAAGCTGCTGGCTGACGAGACTGAAGTGCGGATTGCTGAGAAAATTTTTCCCGTACCGGATGAGAAGTACAGACTGTTATGGGATAATATTGCTCCATGGCATCAGTTAAGGAAGATGTCAAGCAGATTGAAGCAGTTAGATGCTAATATTGTATATGCTACATATACGTCATGCCTTGGAACAATTGAAGGCGGGATTGATCTTTATGAATATGACGGAGTTGATCCCTTGAAGCACCTTGCAAGAACTCAAAACTTTTCAGTCTGCCCATACGGATTAGAGCTGAGATATGAGGTTATTGAGAAATTAGTTGATAGATGCGGAATAGACGGAATGGTATTTGCAAATAATAAGAGCTGCAAGGTATATTCATTAATGCAGTTGGACATTCAAAAGAGATTAATCGACAAGCTGAAAATTCCGTCTATTATGATAGATGTTGACCATGCTGATGTGACACGTTACAGCGAAGAGGGAGTATTCATTCGGATTGAGGCGCTCTTAGAACAGATTGACAGATATAAAAATGTCTGTTAATATTAATAAAATTGATTGAAAAAAATATGACTCGTCATAGAAAAAGTTTACATATTACTGAACATGGTTGAAGCGCTCGCAATGACGCAGGAATGTACTTATCGTTTACTCTTGTTACTTATTGGAAATCCCCATATAGTATTAATATGTAAGCATATTTCAGAACGAGAAAGATTTTAAAAAATTTTTATATTATAAAATAGAGGAAGTATGGAAACCAGAATAACGAAACTATTTAATATCAAATATCCTGTTATACTCTCAGGTATGAGTTGGATTAGCACGCCGAAACTTGTTGCTGCTGTGTGCAATAGCGGCGGGCTTGGTATTCTTGCCACAGGCGTATTAAATGCAGATCAAACGCGTAAGGCAATTCAAGAGGTGCGTTCATTGACAAAAAAACCTTTTGCTGCGAATGTCACTTTATATTTTCCCGGCGCCGAAAAAAATGCGGCAGTGTTTATTGAAGAGAAGGTTCCCGTAGTAAATTATGCCTTAGGTAAGGGTAACTGGATATGCAAAGAGGTTCATGCATACGGCGGAAAGGTAATTGCAACAGTCACTACTCTAAAACATGCCCTTGCTGCGCAGCGTGACGGAGCAGATGCCGTAATAGTTACAGGTCATGAAGCGGCAGGTCATGGAGGAGATGTTACGTCATTGGTTTTAATTCCAAGTATAGCAGATAATATAAATATACCTGTAATAGCTGCCGGAGGATTTGCAGACGGCCGCGGACTTGTTGCGGCGTTAGCCATGGGCGCAGATGCTATTTCAATGGGGACAAGATTTATGAATACTGTTGAGAGTCCTGTTCATGAAGTTATGAAAAAATTATCTATAGAAAAAGACGCTTTTAGCACAATACGCACAGATAAAATTGACGGTATGGTAGCTCGCGTAGTTAATAATAAAGGCGCAAGGCGTTTGATGAAAAAAAAGTTAAATCCGTTCAGCGCACTTTTTCGTTCAAGGCAGATTGCAAAAATGTTAGGTTTTCCATGGTTAAAGCTTGCTGTTGGGATTGTGTTTATGGGATTTAAAAGAGCTGTGGCTATGGCGCGTATGGCTATAGGTTTTGAGGCATTTCAGGTTGGAACTATGGATGGTGATAATGATAAGGGCGTTCTTCCTTTGGGACAGGTTACAGGGATAATAAACGATACTCTAACTGTAGATAGTGTAATAAAACAGATGATGTCGGATGCTAATAAAGCATTAAAATCCGTCGCAGCCAAAATATCGAAATAAAATATTTGACTGCAGGAAAAATGAATGATAACTGCAGGAATTGATATAGGATCAAATACTACTAAAGCAGTTTTGATGGATAATAAAAGTATAATAGCGGATAGAGTTATTTTTACCGGCTATAATGCGCGTGATGCGGCAAATGAAGTTTTTGAGCTGGCTGTGAAAGATGCCGGCATATCGAAGAATGATATTGATAAGATTATATGTACAGGCTATGGACGTGATTATATGCCTGAGGCTGACCGGACCTGTACAGAGATTACGTGTCATGCCTTAGGCGCTCGATATACATTTCCCGATGCAGGATCGGTTATAGATATTGGAGGACAAGACAGCAAATATATTCTTCTCGGCGCAGACGGCATGGTTTTGAATTTTATTATGAATGATAAATGCGCTGCAGGTACGGGACGTTTTATGGAGGTCATGGCAAGGGCATTGAATATGGACCTTGAAGGATTTGCAAATATATCGTTGGAGTCGGAAAATCCTTCAAGAATCAGCAGCTTATGTTCTGTCTTTGCAGAGAGCGAGGTAATATCTTTAATCTCCGCAGGTGCTGAAAGAAGTGATATATCCGCAGGTCTCCATGATTCAATAGCTTCAAGAATCGTGGCTATGGTACACAGAATCGGATTAAAAGAACCGGTTATTATGACCGGAGGCTGCGCAAAGAATAAAGGGCTTGTTAAAGCCCTCGAAAAGAATCTTGCAATTAAAATAATGACAGACAATAAAACAGCGCAGATTAATGGCGCAATCGGCGCTGCTTTAAAGGGAATGGGAATATAAATTTTTTTCTTGACAATCTTCTTATCTGCTGCATCATATAACGCATAAAATGAAATCTGTTTTCAATTGTATAGGAGGAACAAAATGGCTCGACAGACCGACAGACAAATATTATGTATCATTTTGGCAATGGTATTAGGCTTTACCATTTTCGGTTGCTCCAAATCGGGCAGTGACAGCGGAACAACAGCGAGTGCTCAAAGCGATCCTGCTGACAATAGCGCAGGACAAGGCATTAAAATTACACTTGTTACCACTAACAAGGATTATGAAAAAGTGAATTTGTCTTTTACCGATGTAGATGGCAATAATCATGGCGAAGGATTTGGGTCTTTTAAAAATGGTAATGCGGATGTATATCTGGAGTATTACCAGGATGGAGTGCCTTATAAACCTTTAACAAATCCTGGCGTATATAACTTACATCAATTCTTTATTGACGGTAGTTTTTATGAATTAAAAGACAGTTCATTGTACAATCTAAAAGCAACAGGAAATATTATAGATGTTGACAAGCAGTTAAAACCTGGGCAGATGGGGCCGAGTAGCGATTGGAAAGGAGATGCTCAATAAGCATAAATTTAATTGTACTGCTTCAAGTTGATTAGTTGAAAAATATTTTAGATTTCTCCCTGCGCCTTAACTTAGATGGTAATATAAAGGGGTGAGTTGAGACAGGCAGTTTACTCTTTCTTAAATGCTTCTCAATTATTTACCAAGGCGTCTTAAGGCATACCTATTTAAACAGGGGAATTTTTCCGCTCAGAAATTCTTCCAGGCTGCAGTTTTCACTTCCAACAATAAGGCTTAATGCATGGGGGTATTGTTTTAAAAATTCTATACTGCCGCCTGTATTCTTAACTCTGCCGCTTTTTACCTCGATAGCGGTAAGGTTTGCAGTCCCCCTCTCAATAACAAAATCAACTTCTTTTTCCCGTTCCCTCCACCAATAAACAGAAAACCCTTCTTCTTTTCCACGTGCCAGAAGGTAAGCGCCTACTGCACTTTCAACCAAATGCCCCCTGGTTTCGGGAATTTCCATATAGCGCTTCCGGGAAGCTCCGGCAGCCCAGATAAGGAGTGATGTATCGTAAACCATAAAACGCGGGGAACTTTGTCTTGAACGTATTTTATTTGCCGAATATTTCGGCAGCCCGCAAAGTATATTGGCATGATGTAACAGCTCCAGATAATGGGCAATGGTAACCGTATTGCCCGCATCCATGAGTTGTCCCAGTATCTTTGTGTAGGATAATTCCTGTGCAGAATAAGATGCGCCTAAGGTGAACAAAGAACGGAGCAGGGCAGGTTTACGAACTTCTTCCATTTGTAAAATATCTCTGGAAATGACGGGTTCCACAATTGATGAGCCGATATACCGCACCCAGCGTTCCAAATCATCTTTTAGTTTTGCTGCTCCGGGGTAACCGCCAAAGAACAGAAAATCGTCAAGGCTGTACTTAAAAGCCGCCTTACATTCTCTGTAATTCCAGTGAGGACAAAACAACACTTCAAAACGTCCTGCCATTGATTCGTTTAAGCCTTTTTGAATAAGCAGTGAAGATGATCCTGACAAGATAACTTTAAGGGGGATTTTTTTTCGGGTATCTTCGTCCCACAGGAGTTTTACCATGGACTGCCACCGGGGAATTTTTTGTACTTCGTCAATGACCAGAATAATTTCTTTGCCGGATTGTTTTTGCATAAGCCGCACCCGTTCCCATTCATTACGGAGCCATTCGGGTGAAACCAGTACAGGATCGTCGGCGCTGATAAAATGGTGAGGTGTGGAAAGGGATTCCAATACCTGTAATATTGCCGTAGTTTTACCGGTTTGCCGGGGACCTATTACGGTTTGCATAAAAAGCCGTTTTTCAAGCATTCTTTTTTTTAGCTGGTCAACCAGATTTCGTTTGAACATATTCCTCGCAAATTACTCAATGTATTGAGTAATTTGTATATTGTATTAAGTAAATTGTATGATGATAATTTACTAATTACTCAGTATAATAAGTAAAATGTATTTGTCAAGAACTAAACCGCTTCGGAGGGCTATTGTTTCGCACCTGATTTTTTTCTGAATAGGATATGGTTCATTTTTGCGTCATTTAAGTCTTTATCTATAATGTGGCTGTCTAATAAAAACGATAAGTACATATCTGCGTCATTGCGAGCGCCTCGCAATGTTTTAGTATAGATTGTGTAAACCTGCGCGTGGCAATCCAGAGGTTTAATTTATCCTACTGGATTATATTCCACTGGATCGCCACGCCGAGTTTACATTATTTTACAATGAAACTTAAAACAGGTTTCGCGATGACGCAGGTATGAAACTAATCGAGCTGAACCTGACATGTTATCTAACATATACAGCGATTGACGAAAGAATATAAATTTTTTATTGACACCTATATAACGATATAGACATAGTATAGACATAATAAACGGGTTGATGTTTAACCCTAACCACAACACAAATAAAAGAAAAAGCAAAATGAACTTGAAAAATAAAAATCAAACAAACAATCAATCAAACAAACAATCAATCAATCAATCAATCAAACAAACAAACAAACAATCAATCAATCAATCAATCAATCAATCAATCAATCAATCAATCAATCAATCAATCAATCAATCAATCAATCAATCAATCAAT
>WRGT01000023.1 GCA_009787025.1 Spirochaetota bacterium | reverse complement strand
ATTTCGAAAATAATTTACTGAAAGTGGTTAAGAAAAATTAGATAGAGATGAAAATCTTATCAAAAATTAAAAATTCAACAGTCTCAAAAGGGCTGTCAAAATATTATGGACAGCCCCTTTGCAATGATTAGCTGCTCGAGGATTTCACAAAAATTTATTTACAGCGCAAATACAAGTCCTACTGAGATTTGAGTCTCCTTGTTTGTAAATTCATAACCGGCTTCGGTTATCAGCTCAAGGTTTTCTATGATTTGATAATTTATGCCTCCTGCAGCGTATCTTGTAATGGTATCCCATGTTCCCTCTTTGCATGGCTCTGCAGTGAATTGTCCAAAAATTTCTATTCCTGTTTTACCGACCGGTATCATGATCCCAAAATATAGAGGGATAGTCCACATATAATCATTCGATTCTTTTCTGTTTTGGGTATATGAGTAACCTGCGCCTAAATATGGGTGGATTACTTCTAAGGCTGATAAATGCAGTTCAATATCTACACCCAAATCATAGTAGGCAGTCAGTTTTTCATCGTCATCCGCTATAAAAGCCGCATGAGGGATGAGGCAGCTTGTGAAACCTTCTGTTGATATAAATTGCCAGATTAAGTTCAAACCGACACTTTCGACACTTTTGAAGTCAGAGGCTGCCGAACCTGAGAAGAAATAGCTGAAGTTTTCAGTAAACCCGCCGCCAACGATGAGTTCGGAGAAGTTTTTTTGATCTCCCTCTTTAGGGAATGTCCTTCCGTAATATCCCTCAAAGTCCGTTACAATGCCCGGAGAAAACGGCTCTGTAATGTCTAAGGCATAGAGGTTGCATGCTATTGCCGCAACAAGCGTCAATGCAAGAAAATATTTACGTTTCATAACGTTACTCCTTAGTTTTAAATTAAAAGTGGCTGACTAATCAAAATCATCCGTTGATGCAGGGGGATTATATATATGCTCTTTAGATTTAATACTTGTAATAATCCTTTTCTGTCCATCAGAAGTTTTTGGTAACAGCATAATTTTAGTTAGTCATAACTAACTTTAGTTTTAAAAGTCAACTTTTTTTTTGAAAAAATTTTTGCAGTTATAAAAACTATCTTGTTGCCGATGTTTTTATTTTAGTCATAAAGCTGGTGTTACTAAATATTATTTAGTAACACGTGTCAATGATTTTTTTAATATATTATAAAAAAACGCGGCGATTTGGGGAAATAATTCTATGTCATTGTGGGTCAAGTCCGCAACGACATAAGAAAAAACCTGTTATCATATTATCACATTCGGAATTTTTTCGGTTTTTACGGTTACCATTCCGGTATCAAGGTCAAAATATACCGTCCTGCGGTAATCTCCTCCGATGTCCTCACCTTTTATATCTATTTTCATATTTTTCAAAATGTCTTTCACTTTTTCAATATTGTTTTTGCCTATAGCCGGCATCATCGAATTGTTCGATCTTTTAAACATCTCAGCTCCTCCTGCAATCTTTGCATATATCCTTTCTTTTTTGCAGCCATTGCTAAGCATCCAGTAAAGAAGCAGAGGTATAGCCGAGTCGGCGTATCTTTCGGGCGCAGCGTTGGTGTTTGTTGTTTCTTCAAATGATGGAAGCATTATGTGAGCCATTCCGCCTGATTTCGCTATTGGGTCATACAGGCATATCGCGATACAAGAACCGAGTGTTGTAGATAAAACGGTTTTACCGGAGGCGGCTTTCATATCTTCAATACCGACATGTATTAATTCCGGAGTTTCCATGGTTCAATCATAGCTTTTTTTAAGTGGATGTCAATATATTTTTAAAATTGAATGCGGGCTGTCTAATAAGTAATACGCAGTCAATTAGTTACATATCTGTGTCATTGCGAAACCTGTTTTAAGTTTCATTGTAATACAATGTAAACTCGGCGTGGCAATCCAGTGATATAAATTAAAGCTCTGGATTGCCACGCGCAGGTTCAGGTTACACACTCTATACTCAAGCATGGTTGAAGCGCTCGCAATGACGCAGGGATGACGCAGGAATGTACTAATCGTTTACTCTTGTTACTTATCAGACAGCCCCGCAATCATTACCAATTCCCCCATGTTCAATCAAAAATATTCTGAATAAATTGCAGCATTGATATATCGTTTATTATCACCAAAACTCCGAGTGTGATTAAAAAGAGTATGCCGAAGGTTTGTATCCTTGCCATAATCTTTTCGTCAATAGGTTTTCTTCTGATTATCTCAATAATATAAAATATCAGGTGACTGCCGTCCACTGCCGGAATCGGCAGGAGGTTCATGAACATAAGTATTACAGAGATTTTTGCTATGAGAAGTATAAAATCGGCAACCCCTCTGTAGTAAAGAACATATCCTGCTATCTCTCCTATTCTGATTGGTCCTGATAGATTCTCTCTTACGCTTAGCTTGCCCTTGATCATCATGGCAAGCCCTTTAATATTCATAACAAGAAAGTCTCTTGGCTCAACAACGGATTGAAATAATCCTTCGGCAAGACCATATTTAACATATACATTTTCAAACAGAACTCCCTGCTGTTCTATTCCTGCAATGTACTGATTCGTAACTTTAACTTGTCCTGCGTACTTATCTTTATCAATATTTAATGTAATGCTGCTATTTGATCCTGCTGCATTTGTCATATCCTTTAGCAATTCATCATATTCGGATATGGGCTTACCGTCTATTCTCACAGTACCATTGGATATATGCTGCTTTAGCTCTTCATCTCCTAAGATAGTATGGCGTTTTTTACCTTTTATCGTCGTTATGACAAATATGTCGGTCATTACAGGTTTGAGAGTCGTATTCTTCTCTTCGCCGTTTCTAAGAAATGAGATTGTAACCTCTTTCCCTTTTTGTATCTCTGAGGTGATATATGAGGGAATAAGACCGCTTTCTCCGTTGATTTTTTGTATCATGTCGCCTTTTGCCAGCCCGCTGCTTTCTGCTGCGCTGCCTGTTGTTACGCGGGAAATTATTACACCCTCAGGATACGGCATAACGCCAAAGGTATATCTGCTTTCGTCTTCATGATATGACGGCTTTACAGTAAAGGTTTTGATTTCATCTCCTCTTTGAACCTTTATCTCGCTGTCCGAACCGTCTGAAAAAAAGGCTTTAACTTGAATGTCGGAAAATGCCTTAACATCTTTTCCGTCAATGGATATTATTCTATCACCTGTTCTGATTCCCGATTTATATGCGGCAGATATGTAATCCCCTGATGTCATCTCGTTAGGGATAAGAATTTTATTAGACTCTTTTGTATAGCCGATAAGATTCATGACAAAGAACAGGATAATACCGAATATAAGATTAAATACAGGTCCCATTGCAACAGTAACTATTCTTTTAAGCGGATGCGCCGACAAAAATTCAAATCCCTCGCCTGTTCTTGGTTCCGACGGGTCATCTCCATAGAATTGACAGTAACCTCCAAATGGGATTAGCGTTATCTGATAGGTTGTATCTCCAACCTTTTTTTTCCAGAAACCTTTTCCATACCCGATTGAGAATACTTTAGCCTTTATGCCTACCATTTTTCCGCCAAGGAGATGTCCCAATTCGTGTATAAATATACAGGACCCTAAGAGGATAACTGTTCCTGCAATGCTTGTTAAAATCATCATAAAATATTTCTCCTATTTTCACCCCCGCCTGCGGCGGGGGGTAAAATTATTGTTTCATTTTAATAAAGCTTAATGCTATATTTTTTGCTTCGCAATCCGATTCAAAAATATCTTTGATGTCCGGATTGTTTATAACATCAATTGAATTGATTGTTTTCTCTACTATGTCTATAATATCTGTAAATCGAATTTTTTTCTCCAAAAAAGAATATACCGCTGTTTCGTTAGCTCCATTCAATACTGCAGGCATATTTCCCCCTGTTCTTCCCGCGTAATAACATAGGTCAAGAGCAGGGAATTTATTGCTGTCGTATTTTCTAAAGTTTAAGCTTCCTATCTCTGTAAAATCTATTCTGCCGAAAGGATTTTTTATTTTTGCCGGATATGTTAACGCATTGAGAATGGGGAAGACCATATCCGTCTTACCCATGTGAGCATAAACTGCGCCGTCTATTGTTTCAACCATTGAGTGAATAATGCTCTCAGGGTGTATTACTGCTTTAATGTTATCATAGCTGAAATTAAACAGGTGGTGCG
This sequence comes from Spirochaetota bacterium, assembly GCA_009787025.1. Taxonomy (GTDB): domain Bacteria; phylum Spirochaetota; class UBA4802; order UBA4802; family UBA5550; genus WRGT01. Next base: position 7,126 of record WRGT01000023.1, on the reverse strand, counting down.
CCTCTATAACCTCAAGTCCCTTATTCATAAGGGTTGCCGAATCTATTGTAATTTTACTTCCCATGTTCCACGTTGGGTGTTTCAGTGCAATCTCCGGCGTCACGTCTTTAAGGTCTTCTGCCGGATAATCTTTCAGGCTTCCTCCCGATGCTGTTAAAATAATCTGCTCAACCTCTTCTTTTTTTAGATTAGATAAAAGTGAAAAGACTGCGCTATGTTCACTGTCAACAGGTATGAGTTCAACCCCTTTTTTAATTGTAAGTTTAGTAAATATATCTCCTGCCATTACTAAAGTCTCTTTATTGGCTAATGCCAGTCTTTTGCATCCGTCAAGTGCGGCAATAGACGGGCGCAAGCCTGCAGAACCGGATATTGATGAAATTACCATATCTGTTTTTCTTGATGCAAGCTCAATTATTCCTTCATTGCCGAATAAAAATTCGGTCTCTCTATTTTCTTTGATCAGTTTTTTTACAAAATCCGTTGCTGCTGCAGATTTATCCCCTATGGCAGCAACTGCAGGTTTAAATTCGGATATTTGTTTAGATAATAAACTTAAGTTACTGTTGCAGGCAAGTCCGTAAATTTTGAATTTGTCTGGAAACGTTTTTATAACCTTAACAGCTGACAGACCTATTGAGCCTGTCGAACCTAATATAGATATAGATTGCATCCTGTCAGGCAATCCCTTTTAGTACAAGGTAGTAATAAAAAAACGGAAGAGCAAACAGTGTAGCATCAAAGACATCCCACATTCCGCCGTGACCCGGTATTATCGATCCCGAGTCCTTAAATCCTCCGTCCCTTTTAATTGCAGATTCAATTAAGTCTCCTATATTTGCCAATATGCTTAAACTAATTCCAAGGATTGCGCTTTCAATCAGCGTAAACAGTTCCCTTGAAAAGAATGATACACAGACCTGATTTGCCAGAATAAATCCTATAATGCCGAAAAGAAGTCCGGAAAAGTATCCTTCCCATGATTTATTCGGCGAGGCTTCAAATCCTGCTTTGGTTTTGCCGAAAAGCATTCCGCCGAAATACGCTCCCGTGTCATTTAGCATTATTACAACTATAAGTATGACAATATAAAAGCTTCCGTCCTTTAAAGATTTAAGGAGTATTATGTGCGACATGGATAGAACAATATACATAATCCCAAACAGAGTGACTGCAAGAGAATATATTCCTCCCTTTAGAGGTCTTGTTAAAAGCTGCTGAACAAGGAGTATTGCAATCAACAGAACAAGGAATCCCATAACAGCCCTTGCATCGAAATTTTGAAATAATCTTGATGAAGCAAAGAATTTTTCAAATGCATAAAAATACATTATTATATTGAGGATCAATCCTCCAATAAGCCCTGTTTTTATAAACGCCTTGTTGTTTTCATCTTTAGCTGAGATCATATAATATTCATATAATGTTATTAATGAAACTACTATTGATACAATGAGAGTAGGTATAAATAAAAAAGAATCTGTTATCAATGCGTATGCAAGTACAGGTAATGTAATAATCGCGCTTAAGATTCTGATCAATGTTTCCTTGTTTAATCCGCTCATATTCCTCCATATCTCCTTTCTCTTTTTTGATATTCTATAATAGCCTTATAAAGGTCATTTGGCTTAAAGTCAGGCCAGAGTACATCTGTAAATACAAGTTCGGTATAAGCAAGCTGCCACAGTAAAAAGTTGCTGATCCTGTACTCTCCGCTGGTTCTTATTAAAAGATCCAAGTCAGGCATTCCAAATGTATAAAGGAATTTTTCAAATTTTTTTTCGGTAATCTTTTCCGGATTCTTAGTATTTGACAGCCATTCGTTAAAAGCTCTGATTATTTCCTGTCTCCCTCCGTAATTAATACAAAAGTTTAAAATCAATCCTCTGTTCATTGAAGTAGCTTCAATAGCCTCTTTTATTGTCTGCCTTGTTTTTGGCGGCAGTTTTGACAGAGAGCCCGAATGTCTTATTTGAATCTTTTTACTTTTAATTGCCTCAAGTTTATGCTGAAAAAAGTATTCAAGAAGATCCCACAGTCCTCTGATTTCATTAATCGGTCTAATCCAGTTCTCTACGGAAAAGGCGTAAAGCGAAACAGCTTTTATTCCAAGCGCAATTGCACTGTCCATAAGGGGTTCTATCGCTTCTGCCCCGGCTTTATGTCCCTCGCTTCTTGAGATGTTTTTTTGTTTTGCCCACCTGCCGTTTCCGTCCATTATAATGCCTACGTGACGTGGAATAGGTTCAGGCAGCAACTCATCGTTATTTATCATCTAATTGTTTTCTTTACCGAACTCCAAGATTTATTTAATAGCAAATTGAATCTTTTTTTAATAGACTTAATTATTGTAAATATGTCTCAGCCTATTTTAGAATTAATAGTTCAAGCAATGAAATACTATAAACTCAATATCTCTTTCTCTTTATTATCCGTAAGTTTTTGAATCGAATCTATAAATTTATCGGTGATCTTCTGGATCTTATCAAGAGCTCCCTTTGAGTCATCTTCAGATATATCTTTTTCTTTTTCTAAAGACTTTATCATGTCATTTCCGTCTCTTCTGATGTTTCTTATGGAAACCTTGCACTCTTCGGCTTTATTTTTTGCAATCTTAACATATTCCTTTCTTCTTTCCTCTGTTAATTCGGGTATCTGTATTCGTATAAGGTTACCATCGTTTGAAGGATTTACAGAAAGGTCGGATTTGAGTATTGCTTTCTCCACTTCGCCGAGATTCCCCTTATCCCACGGTTGAATAACTACTAATCTGGGTTCAGGTACGGAGATAGTCGCAACCTGATTCATGGGCATTTCAGATCCGTAAACATTAACTCTAAGCATTTCAAACATTGCCGGATTTGCTCTGCCTGTGCGTATTACAGAGAAATCTTTTTGAAGATTATTAATACTCTTATTCATTCTCTCTTCTACATCTTGTAAAATGTCCTCAACCATATAAATATCCTCCCTTAGAAAATTTTAGTACCGATATTTTCTCCAAGGATGATCTTTTTTAACGATCCCTTTTCAAAAAGATTAAAAACCACTATTGGAAGATTATTATCCATACATAATGAAATAGCGGTTAAATCCATAACTTTAAGCCGTCTTGTAATCATGTCAATAAATGAAATTTCATTAATTTTTTTTGCGTCTTTGTCTTTTTCCGGGTCGCCGGTATATACTCCGTCAACCCTTGTTGCCTTTAGTAACAGATCTGCGCCAAGTTCAACAGCTCTTAAACTTGCAGCAGTATCTGTAGTAAAATAGGGATGACCTGTGCCGCCTGCGGCAATAACAATCCTCTTTTTTTTAAGATGGTCTTCGGCTTTTTGAATTGTATAAGGTTCGGCAACGTGTTTCATCTCTATTGCGGTTAAAACTCTAGTCGGCTGATTCATCTTTTCAAGTGTATTTTCAACAGCCATTGAGTTCATCACAGTGGCTAACATACCCATAAAGTCGCCTGTTGATCTGTTAATTCCTAAAGATTCAGCCATTGCTCCCCGGAATATATTTCCTGCTCCTATCACCATTGCAACCTCAACGCCAAGCTGCGAGACCTCTTTTACCTCAGATGCAATTTGGTGTATAATCTTCGGATTGATTCCGGTCTTATCAGGTCCGGCTAAAGCTTCTCCGCTGAGTTTTAACAATATTCTTTTATAAAATGGTTTGCCGGATTTTCCCATTGTTTAACGCATACCTATTTGGAATCGTGAAAATCTTCCCACTTCTATATTCTCTCCGAAAGCGGCAATTTTTTGTTTTATCAAATCTTTTATCTTTACGCTGTTATCTTTGATATATTCCTGCTCAAGAAGGCATACTTCGGAATAATACTTAGTAAGCTTCCCTTCAACAATTTTTTCAATTACATTCTCAGGCTTCCCCGAAGATTTCATCTGCTCTTTATAGATATCTTTTTCTCTTTCGATCAATTCGGCAGGAACCTGTTCCGGAGAAACAAAAAGAGGATTTGTTGCAGCAATCTGCATTGCTATCTCTTTTGCAAGAGTTACAAACTCTTCATTTTTAGCTACAAAATCCGTAACGGATTTAAGTTCAACAATCACGCCTATTTTCCCGTTACTATGGATATATGATGCAATTATGCCCTCTGTAGTTTCTGTTCCCATTTTTTTTGCTGCTGATGCCAAGCCCTTTTTTCTCAGGAAATCAACAGCCTTTTCCATATCGCAGTTTGTCTCTATAAGAGCTTTTTTACAGTCAACCATGCCTGCCTGTGTTTTATCTCTCAACTCTTTAATCATTTCGCTTGTTACTTCTGCCACTTTTAATACTCCTTATTTTGTTATTACGTAAATTCATTTTATTGAAGATTATTTCACAACAAATCTTCCTTAATTACTATTGATCTTCTTTAATTACCATTGATCTTCCTTATTACTGTCAGAATCTATTGTTTCCTCTTTGACGGTTTCAACAGGTTCAACAGGTTGTGTTATCTCCTCTTTCATGATTATATCTGTGTCTTCGTCTTCAAAAGCGACTTCGCTTGATTGACCGCCCGATTGACCTTCAATAATCGCTTTAGCCATTACTTCAAGGAAAAGAGCTATGGCTCTTATTGCATCATCATTGCCGGGTATAGGATAATCTATTTCGTCAGGGTTACAGTTTGTATCTACTACGGCAAATATTGGTATGCCGAGTTTTATAGCCTCCTGAATAGCAATATCTTCTCTTTTAGGATCTATAACAAAAAGAGCATCAGGCAGAGTCTGCATATTTTTTATTCCGCTGAGTACTTTATTTTTCTTTGCAAGCTCTCTTTGAAGTTCAAGAATCTCTTTTTTAGTCTCAGCATCCCATGAGTCCGTACTCTGCATCCTTTCAAGTTCTTTTAATCTCTGTATTGAATTGTTCACAGTTTTAAAATTCGTTAAAAGTCCGCCAAGCCATCTTTCCGAAACATAGAACATGCCGCATTTTTCGGCATATTCAACTATAGCAGCCTGCGCCTGTTTCTTTGTTCCTACAAAAAGAACTTTGCCGTTATTAGATGCAACATCTCTCATTGCGGCATAGGCGATTTTGATTCTTTGCATTGTTTTCTGCAAGTCAATAATATGAATTCCGTTTCTTGCAGTGAAAATAAATTGAGACATTTTTGGATTCCATCTTCTTGTTTGATGTCCAAAATGAACACCGGATTCCAGCAACGCTTTCATTGATACAACAGCCAATTAAGTGCCTCCTGTTTAAATTAAAATTTTATAATACAATTATTTAAACCGTATTACGTTTAAATAAATGCTATTTATAGCCTGCTTATGTTGTAAAGAATTTGCCTGTTCTATTTGGAAGAGGCAACCGGCTATAAAGAAGCCGATTTATATCCATACCCTGATAAAATATTATATATACAGAGTACTTTTGATAACCGCAGGTGCGGCCTTAAACTTTGCGAAAAATAACTATTCCAAGTATTAAACCTATAATAGATGCAAAGTTTAATCTTAAACTAAATGTAATTATTTCAAGGTTAAAACCTATGGGTTCTGTAAGGTTGGCAGTTATAACTTTTAATTCAGGATATGGAAAGATTTTAACAATCAGATTCCCAAGCGCTGAACCTAAAACAGCTCCGAGAATAATAAAAGTAATAAAATACCCTATATTTGACCTTGCAAAAACCATGTAAAACCTTAATTATATACATTAATTTTTAGACGGCTTAAATGTCAAGTTATTTTTTGGGAGAATTTTAGGTGTTTCAGCTTTTTGTTTTATATAGCTTCCAAATTGTTGTATCAACTAAAATCATATTTTGCCGCGGATTTTCTTAGTATCCCATTTTTTGTTAAAATCAATCTTTCCGAACAATTCCATTGCTTCCTTTCTTCTTCTTTTTTGGATAAATTCCTCTAAAGCCAAATTAACGGTTTCTTTTTTTGTTTTTAATCCGCTTATTTTAACAGCATTAGTCAATAATTCATCATCTATTGCAAGATTAGTAGCCATAGTTCTACCTCCAATGATAGTTCACACATAATTATGTGTAATGTCAACTCTTTTTATTTTTTATTAAAGCATTAGGAGATGCTGCTCGGCAGGTTTTTGACTTGACATGCTTCCATATATAATGTATATGATATTGTAGATAAATAGGAGTTTAATTATGGCACAGGTCAATATTCTCATAGATGATGAACTAAAAGTCCGTGCTGATCGTATTTTTGAAGAATTAGGTTTAAACATGACAACCGCTTTTACAATGTTCATCCGTCAAACAATTAGGCAGGGAGGTATTCCTTTTGAAATTACAACCAAAACCGACCCTTTTTATAATGTAGAAAATATGAAAGTATTACGTCAATCCGTAAAGGAAGCAGAGGAAGGCAAATTGACTGCTCATGAACTAATAGAAGAATAGACTATGGAAAAATTATGGACTGATAAAGCATGGGACGATTATTTATATTGGCAATTGCAAGATAAAAAAACATTAAACCGCATCAATCATCTTATAAAAGACATTGAACGGAATGGTAATGACGGAATTGGTAAACCTGAGCCATTAAAGGGTGATTTTTCAGGTTGGTGGTCTCGCCGCATAGATGATGAAAATAGATTGATATATCGAATAGAAAACAGCAAAATCATTATATCTCACTGTCGTACACATTATGGTGACAAGTAAGGTTTTAGGGTCAGAATCTATATTAAAAAGTACTTGACACTTTAATAGGAAGAGTTATTTTGTATCTGTTATATTTAATCAATAAAATTTAATACTAAAATCAGGAGAAAAATTTTTATATGAAAAATTTTTTGCTTGACACAGTAAACAAAGTAACGATATGCTTAGAAAAAGCGTTCCGTTCCGTTCCGTTCCATTCCGTTCCGTTCCGTTCCGTTTTAATTGATCTTGCTTATAACAAATTTTTTTCAACTTTTAATTTAATACTCACATTAACCTATTCGTCCCGCGCCAGCCCGGATTTTTGGGACGGTTTCATGTCTTTAATCGGGGTGAAAGCCGTCCTGCCAAGAAGTGAAGTTTATGAGATTTTAGCAGTTTTAAATTATGGGTATTAAACCCGCAGGGGGCTGATAAGCAACACACAGGCAATGAGTTACATTTTTACGTCATTGC
>WRGT01000022.1 GCA_009787025.1 Spirochaetota bacterium | reverse complement strand
TAAATTTCGAAAATAATTTACTGAAAGTGGTTAAGAAAAATTAGATAGAGATGAAAATCTTATCAAAAATTAAAAATTCAACAGTCTCCCCATATCTTTTAAATAATCACACACTGACGGTATCTTTTCACTCCTTTCACGGGATCTGGGAAACATGTGCGATATTTCATTATACATAGGAGTTGACGAAGTTAAGATACTTATCCATGCAGGGAATGTACGCGGGACAGTTGTAGTAACTCCCCTATATTGCAGACTCTTGTCAAGGTACCTGTCTATGTTTGGAGTTGTCTCTCTAAAATAACCATTCCCGCTTAACCTGTCCGGTCTTACGGAGTCTGATGAGATAATAATAATATTCTTTTGATCGGATTGCGGCGTTAATTTAAGATTAATTATTGCAACAGCTAAAACAAAAATTAAGATCATCGATATTTGAAATTTTCTGTTTTTATAATCAAGATTCTTAAAAAATCTGATTACATCTGTGAAGAGAAATTTATTTTTTTTAATAACAGCAAGGAGTGCCAGTATCAGAGCCGTTATATTTATAACAAAAAATATTATTAAAAATATCCATGGCGAAAAATAATCGGTCATTATATTATGGAAGCTGTTGAGAAAATTAAATTTTGACGAAAAATTATCAACATATAATTGCGGATTATTTATTATTGACCATAAAAATATAGATATGAATGATAAAAAGAGAAAAAGATATATATATCTATTACTAATGATCTTCTCTCTTCTACTATTAATATAATCTAAGGCATATCCATAAATTAAATCAAATATATAACCCAGCGAAATATATACTATTAGCAGCTTAATTATTTGAAAGAGTATAACGGACCAGAAAACTTTGATGATGGTAGATGTAAAATCACTGCTGCTATTCCCCATATATGAAAAATCGGAATTCAAAATATTACTAAGAATAAATAATAAGAAAAAGAATATTATCCCTTTAAGCCTGAACTTAAAACTTTTAAAAAAGTTTATTATTACCTTGATAAGACTTTTTATAATCCTCATGTAAACTCCTCAGATTTTCCCTTTTTCATTTAGCTTCATCAGGGAGTTGAACCATTATTACCTCACCCTTAGCTGTAACTGCGCCGTCTGCAATAAGTTCTGCATTAAGGATTACTTTACGATTTTTTATCTCGATTACTTTTGCTCTCACTTCAAGTTCAAGCCCCGCAGGCGTAGGTTTAATGTAATCGACCTTTAGCGATGCTGTTACAAAACGTGAGAGCGGTTTCTCTCCAAGTTCAAAACCATCGGCGCGATGTTTTGCCGCAGCGGCAGTTCCTGCGCAATGGCAGTCCATAAGAGACGCAATTAATCCTCCGTAGATTTTGTCCGGAAATCCGCCTGTACAATGCTGCGCAGGAGTGTGTCTGCATACGCTCTCATCTCCGTCCCAAAAACTTTTTATCTTCATACCGTTCTTGTTTAAGCGGCCGCATCCATAGCAGTGGGAATACTCATCCGGATAATAATCCTGAAAGCCTTTCTGTGTCATAAAAATTCTCTTTTGTTAAGTTAAATTATAAGTAATTATAACATTAGCGTCTATCATATTATAGTTGTCAATACATAAAGATGAAATTTCAGCGCACCGATTTACGCAGATTTTATTTATACAATTAATTCTTTAAATTAAACTTTTCTTGACTTTATAATAGTAATATTATTATAGAGAGAAGAGGTCTCTATGTCTGAACTTCATGTATCAATTAAATCGAGTTATGAAAATAGAATCATAGATATAAAAGAGCAGAAAAAAATCTGGTTAGATATTTCAAAACAGTTTAAACCTTATCTGACTCTATATAAAACAGAAAGACCATCGGCTATAATAGCAAAAGAGACAGGCGACCTGGGCATATCGGTATTATGGATTGTTCAAGCAGCCTTAACAAGACCTGTTTTAAAAGAGATCATCTCAAAATCAGAAGAAGATCTTTCGCATGTGGTTGGCAAAATAGACGACAGTTCCTTATACGCATTGGCTCACTCCGAAGATATAAATGCTCCGGTGATTTTATCGGATAATGATGAAAATTCTACTCTAAAAAATTTTATTCTAAACGGAGAGAAAAAATTTATAACAGCAGGGAGAAATGCAGATTTAATAATCCTGACGTGCAGAACCGAAGGCGAGGAAAAGATAAATCGCATTGCAATAATTGATCCTAAGCAGATACCTGAAAGTTCTATAACAGATCTGCAGCTTAATATAATGAGAAGCGTTAGTCATACAAGACTTACATTTAAAGATTATGCAGTTGAGAAAGTTCGGCTTGCGCTTATTGATCCGTCAACAATTAGAAGGATTATAAAAAAATTCGGTATATTGGAAAGGGGATTGATCCTTGAAGCGTTTTTATCATTTCTAATATATGCAGACAAAATTTTAACAGAAATGGGGAGTGAGAATTCTTGCAATAGCATGCTCTCCTCATTATTGGAACAACAATCAATCGCAGTGACAAAACAGATAACAGAAGGATTACACAGCGACAGAATAGACACAAAGAATATATCATTTGAAGAATTTATGCCTGTTATAGAAATTTTTAAAAAAACTTATACTAAAGCGGAAAAAAATCTTCCTGAAGCCGAAAGAATTAAGCTAAAGGATATTTTTTTGTTTGATAATTTAAAGGGTTAGTAAACTCTCTTATCAAAAATGTAAAATAAATAAAATTTAGAAAACGGTGAATTATGTTTAAAGATGCGGAAGACGTAATAAAAGGACTTGAAAAAATAAAATATATAGCTTCTAAAGAGATAGCTACTACTGTGTATCTTGCCTTAAAACTTGAAAAACCTGTTTTAGTAGAGGGACCTGCCGGAGTTGGAAAAACAGAATTAGCAAAAAGCATAGCAGCAGCCCTCAACATTGATCTCATTAGAATGCAGTGCTATGAGGGGCTTGACGAATCAAAAGCCCTGTATGAATGGGAATATGCCAAACAGCTTTTATATACCCAAATATTAAAGGATAAACTGTCCGAGATAATGGGATCGGAAAAAACCTTGAAAGGAGCTATTGCAAAATTAACATCAACTGAAGATGTATTCTTCTCGGAAAAGTTCCTCATTCCAAGACCAATACTCAAGTCAATAACGAGCAACAAAAGATGTGTCCTTTTAATAGACGAGATCGATAAATCCGATTCGGAATTTGAGGCGTTTCTTCTTGAAGTTCTTTCGGATTTTCAGGTTACAATCCCTGAACTCGGCACATTTAAAACAAATGTAAAGCCGTTTGTATTTCTCACATCAAACAGCGCAAGAGAGATGTCCGATGCTCTAAAGAGAAGATGTCTTCACCTGTATATTGATTATCCTACGCTTGAGTTAGAGGAAAAGATCGTATCGCTTAAGGTACCTGACGGTAATCAAAAATTGATCCGACAGATTGTAGAGACAATACAAAGGATAAGAAATCTTCAATTGAAGAAAGAACCGAGCATTAGCGAAACATTAGACTGGGCTAAGGCTTTAGTTGTTTTAGGATATCAGGACCTTGATCCAAAGATAGCTATGGAAACCTTAAACTTTATACTAAAATATGAAAAAGATATACAGCTTGTCATATCTCAGGCAAAAGAGGTTTTCATTAACTGACATGGATAAAAACAGTAAAAGCTTTATTTCGGGCAAACTATTTGAATTTATTGAAATATTGAGAGATGCAAATGTTGCAATATCGGTTGATGAAATAATTACGCTCTTCAGCGCAGTCACAGAGGTCGATCTCAATGACAAGGCTGTTTTTAAACAAACCCTTAAAACCTCTCTTGTAAAGGATTATACGGACATACCGATATTTGATAAATGCTTTGAAGAGTATTTTGCAAACAGAAAACATTTTTTTGACAAGATTACAGAAGAGGATCTGAAAAATTTTGCAAATAACAGAAATAATAATCTGATAAATGAAATCAATTCGCAACTTGAAAAGTATATTGATTCTTTAGACTCGAATATTCTAATACAAAAATCTGCAGACGATATATTGCGCATGTTTCTTGACGATCTGCCTGAGTCCAACTCTTCAGGAGGAGGCGAAGGGATTGGTCTGTTTCGCTCTAAGGGAGGTGAAATAGGATCATATTATTCCGAGAGTGACGGCAGTGAATTTAGTCAGAATAATTCGGAGTATCTGTTATCCATTATAAGGAATATGCTCAAGCTCAGAGTTACAAGACGTAATATCGGCAATGCAATAAAAAGCAGAGAGGATTTTCTGCTTAACAGATTTATCTACCAATTAACGGCTCAAGAGATAAAAGAGATGAGAGAGATTGTAAACCGCTTTGGGCAAAAGCTTAAAAACAGAATATCTCTTAGGAAAAAAAGGGTCAAACACGGCGGAATCGATATAAAGAGAACCTTTAGAACCAACTTGCAGTATGGAGGCGTTCCCTTTAAACTCTTCTTTAAAACAAAAAAGATAGACCGTCCCCAGCTTGTTGTTATGGTTGACGTATCAAGATCTGTAAATCAGTATTCGCGCTTTATGCTTTTATTAACTTATACTCTGCAAAGCCTGTTTTCAAAAGTGAGATCCTTTGCATTTATCAGCAATATGGTTGAAATAACCGACCTTTTTAAGGAAATGGATCCTGAAAGAGCCATAAACTCAATGTTTACAGATGTAAATTTTACTTATGGCTGGGGAAGCAATTATGGAAGGTGTTTTGACCAATTTATAGAAAATCACAGCGATGCTCTTACACGAAAAACATCCGTTCTTGTACTTGGAGATGCCAGAAATAACAGTAATGATCCGGGACTTAATTCATTTCAGAAAATTTATGATAAATCGAAAAATCTTTTCTGGCTAAATCCTGATAAAAAGCATTTATGGGACTGGAATGACAGTATAGCGTCATTATATAACCATTTTTGTAATGAAATGAAAGAAGTTAATAATTTTATTGATCTTTCCGAATTTATTGATAAATTATTTATTGACATTAAATGAAAAAATAATAGCGTTACTTTATATTTTATTTAAAATAATAAGATATAGTGGAGGAATTTGTGCATATCGAATTTAGAGATATTGGAGAACATAAAATCATAGATGTAAGCGGTGAAGTTGACTTATATAACGTAAGTGAGTTAAAAAAAGCTCTTTTTAGCATCACAGAAGGACAGTATAATAGTGTAGTTGTTGACATGAAAAAAGTCAACTATATGGATTCGTCTGGAATTGGCGCACTTGTTGCAGGAATGAAAAAAATGAAAGCCCATAGCGGCAAATTCGCCCTCATGAATATACATGATGACGTATTAAACATACTAAAGCTTGCTACGCTTGATAAATTTTTTACAATATACGAATCAGAAAACGAATTATTATAGATTAATGCAATATTTTTTTAGCTATTTTGTCCTTTTAAACACTAACGCAGTAGTATCATCATGTGGAGGAGTGTCTCCTCTAAATGCTTCAACATCACTGATTAAAATATCAAGAATTTCCGACGCATTTAAATGATTATTATTAAGAATAAGTTTTTTGACTCTTTGGATTCCATACTCTTCTTTATGTTCATTTCTCATCTCTGTAATACCATCCGTATAAAGGACTACAATATCTCCGGGATTAAATTTCACTTTAGCCTGTTTATACTCGGTATCTTCCATAACTCCTATTGGAACGCCTTCAACTGTAGTTCTTGTGCACACATTCCCTGATGCTCTATAACAAAAAAGCGGACCATGACCTGCATTTGAAAATGACAACTCCCCTGTTGACCTGTTATATATCATAAAAAAAAGAGTGGCGAATTTATCAATGGCAAAATCAGCGCTCAAAGAATCATTTATAGCTCTTACAACTCTGGCGCAATCAATATCATGCCTTGACATGTAAGAAGTAAATACTGTTCTTATCATAATCATAACTAAAGAAGCCGGAACGCCTTTTCCCGAGACGTCGCTGATTAAAGCGCAAACCCTGTCATCATCAATATCTATATAATCAAAATAATCGCCGCCAACGCCTATAGCAGCTTTTGTAAATCCTTTTATCTGTATACCGTTTTTATCATAAAAACCACTTGGATTAAGCCCCTCTTGAATATCCCGCGCTATCTCCAACTGTTCATTCATAATCCTTGCTTTAATCTCTTTATCTTTAGAAATGCGGATCATCTCAGTCATTTGGTTGAATTCACTTGCAAGCACTCCTAATTCATCCGAGCTGTTTACGTCAATTTTATATGATAAATCACCGTTTCCTATTACCTGTGCGCCGTATGAAATTTTTCTTATTGGTCTTATTATTATCATGGACAAAATTACAGCGCCGGCTATTGAAATAGCAAGATAGATCAAAGAAAACACAGCTATCATTCTCTTAATATTTGCGCTCTCAGCGCGAATAATACTATCAGACATGCCGATTATAACTGAACCTATTTTGATGTTATTGCCAATCCTTTTGTACACTATTCTTGAGAAATCATAGATTACGCCATCAGATAATTTATCTTTATAATCAGTAACATCTATAACATTGGGATCACTTCTATTTTCAAGATTTCTTGGAATCGAATCATTAAAGAGTTTACCCTCTTTATTCTCTGCAGCTTCATCTCTCCTGTCAAAATAATACAGCACTTCATTATTGCTGTTGAGAACAAAAACATAAGTAAAATAATCGATCTTTTTAAGCTCTTGAACAGCATCTGCAAGCGTTAATTCATCAAATCCAATAGTCTGCTGCGCCGTATTGCTGAGATGAATAACTTCCCTATTGGCAAAATTGATAATCTGTTCTTTAAGCAGATTGCTCTCTCTGAATACAATAAAGATTGCAATGCTTATTATTATAATAGAAACAAGCGTAATAATTGCCAAAGAAAACTTTAAGCTTATCCCAAACTTAATCTTTTTACCGCTGCTATTATTAGTTAAAGAATTATCGTTCATCTTTCTTTTTTCCTTATCTTAAATTCATTGTCCTAAGAGAGCCAAACATTTTCTAATATTATTTTTAGCATTTGTATGATTTGGATCAATTGCAAGAACTTTTCTCCACTCTGCTATAGCCTTATTAAAATCATTATTTGAATAATAGTTAATTCCATTAAAATAATGTTTCCGCACAAGCGCCTCCTGTTCTGCAGTGAGTTTTCTACCACCACCGGTTTCAGAGCCGGTCCCTGATCTTAATTGCGACTCAATTCTGTTAACAGCCACAACTGCTTTAATATTATTCGGATCCTTTGCTGCAACCCATCTCAACTCTACAAGCGCCCTCTTAATATTTTCCTCACCCCCTTTCTGATAATACGCCATCCCAAGGTTATATCTCGTCTCAATATCGGTAATATCGCTTTGAGTTAATGGTTGCGCGCCGGTAGCGCCATATAGATTATCCATTTCGGCTTTTTTTATAAGATTCTGGATTTCAGGGTAATTTGGGTATGTGGACCTTACAATATCAAATTTTCTATATGCACTCCTATACTCCTTATTCTTGAGGAGTTTCTCGCCTTCAGATATAATTCTTTTTATTACAGCATCACTATTATCCGGATTAAGTTTCAACTCACACTTAAAAATATATTCATTTGACACCCTGTTTGACGGGAATAATTCAAGTATCTGATTCCATCTCTTCTTTGATTCTTCGTATTTCCCTGATTCAAAAAGTCTTTTACCGGATACAATAAGCGGATTGATGAGATTATAGTATGGGGAATTTTCATCAACAACCTCTTCATCAACAAGCCTCTGCGCATCTTTAGCTCTCTGAATATAAGCAGGTACTAAAGTATTCCCGGGGTCAAGTTTTAAAACATTCTCAAAAGCTGATATAGCCTCCTGGTATCTTGACTCAGCAAGAGCAATTAAACCGCTCTGAAGTTCTTCATTAATACGTTTAAATTTACGCTCCATCTCTCTCTGGTCATAAGCAGACTTAAGCTGAGGAATACTGGCTAATCTCTTTTCCGTATCCTTATATTTTGGTATCAGAGCAAGCGTATTTTCAAAATCATCTCTTGCTTCGTTGAAATTATTATCCTTCAGATTATTTATACCCGATTGATAAAAGACTTCGGCTTCTATTAATTTCTGTTCATATCTCTTCTTGCTGTTTATAGCATCATCAATCTTTTCAATATAGTTACGAGCAGTATTATTAGCAGGATCAAGTTGAAGCACATGCATAAAATCCTGCCTTGCGCTATCAAATTCATTTATGCCAAAAAAACTAATACCACTCGCTATGAATTTGTTTACAGTTTCATATCTCACAATGTTCTCAATAGCAATTTCACACTGTCTCTTACCTTCTATCGCCTCAATATTTTCAGATATTAAAGCAAGAGCCTTTTTCCATGAATCAAGGGCATCATAAAATCTCTTTTCTTTCATCGCAGTTTTTGCAAGTAAAGTAAGCGCTGCAACTTTATCTCTTTTCTCTCTTGTTGATGTGAGCTTTTTCCCCTCAGATTCTAACATTTGCTCAAGCTTTTCCATATCATCTCTTAACACCAGCATTGCAACATCTTTCGGATCTATCCTGTATGCAATAATAAAGCTCTCAAATGCAATAGCAGCATTTTTTTTAGCAGTCTTAAAATTTTTCTCCGATTCGTTAAATGAGAGTTCTTTTTCAAAATTTTTCAATATTTCAGCTTTAGCAATTTTGTAATACATCTTTGCTTTTTCCAAATCAAGATCCTTCTTTTGCTTCAGTTCATAAAGAGATTCCACCTTCTTCTGGATTTCAATATTATTCGGATCAGTATCAAGTATGCTCAACCAAAGAGCAATCGCTTTAGAAAACTCCTTATTATCAAAATACTCCTGAGCCTGTTTATCTAATGCTTGAGTATTTTGTGAATAGATTGGCAGTGATGTAAAAAACAAAGAGAATATAATTACTGTAATCAATCCTTTTTGTTGATTTTTTAACAGATTAAATTTTTTATATAAGTTAATATAAAAAAATGTATTAAAGTGAATGTCTATTTTTCTTTTCATATAGTAATTAATTATGCAATCAACATTTTTTCATAAATTTGTCTTTCTTTATAGATATATTATCGTACCGATAATTTGAAAAAATATCATAATATTCCTTATTAAATGTCAATAATTAATTCTCTACCGAGCTTAAATCATTAATGGTATTATCTAAATATACCCGGCAATCTTCCGGACTAATCCTCCAAAAAAAAGGCTCGTTATATAACCAGCCTTTTTTATAAATAATCATAGTTTATTAATTAAAAAAATATCAAACTAACCAATTGGGAGTACTTCTTTACCAAGTTTTTC
Source organism: Spirochaetota bacterium (assembly GCA_009787025.1). Taxonomy (GTDB): domain Bacteria; phylum Spirochaetota; class UBA4802; order UBA4802; family UBA5550; genus WRGT01. Next base: position 1,567 of record WRGT01000022.1, on the reverse strand, counting down.
ATTTAGAGTCTCGGCAAGTCCGACATAGATTGCGCTTAAACCGCAGAAAATACCTTCCCATCCTGCTATTTTACCTATAAGTTCACTCTCGGTTAGATCTCTGATTGCAAGAAGAGCAAAAAGTATAGTCAGTGTTCCAAATACAACTCGAGTACCTTTATTCCCATTAAGCGTACCGATAAAAAGAAAGAATGTAAAGACTCCCCAAGCTATAAAATACATAGCCATTGAAAAATCATTAGCAGGAACAACTCCCCAGGGTTTAACAATTATAAACACTAAAGTCAACCAGAATAAGCCGTAAGATGTAAATGCTAACATACCGAAGGTATTTCCTTTCTTAAACTCGCTTAAACCGGCAAAAATCTGAGCTATACCTCCATAAAAGATACCCATAGCAAGAATCATGGCATTCAATTCAAAAAAACCTGCATTGTGAATATTAAGAAGTACTGTAGTCATACCGAATCCCAGTAAACCGAGCGGCGCGGGATTAGCAAGATTGTTATTATTACTCATAAAATCCTCCATTTTTTAAGTGGAACATATCTATATTTTTTTTTAAAATATTACAACACATATTTTATTTATTTAACAAAAAACATATTACATACTATTTTTTTAAATACCACCCTGTCGTTATTACAGAGATAATTCTTTCCGATAATTGATCGGTTAACAGGGTCAGAGCCTTATATTCAGACATAACCGGAATATTTACCTCTGAATATACAACTTCAGACTCAACCTTTTTGTTATTTAAACACTCTTCACCGGTTTTAGTATATTTTAAGTACATATATGCTACAATCCGCATCTTTTTTTCAACAACAACGCCTGAGAGATTAAATTTTACAGGTTCGCAGTAAAATTCATCAAGCAAAACTCTAAGCGACATGTCACTCTCGCCTTGAGAATCCGCTGCCGAAATTTTATCGCTTGAATTTATCTGCCTTCTAAGGGAACTTTTGAAACTATCCATAACATTGCCGCTAATATCTGTAACCAAAATCTGCTCTACATATATTCTGCTTACGCCGTCAGGAATCACCCTGTTGCCTTTTAACACCTGATTAAATACAGGCTCAGACTCACTAATTGTTGCGCACGAGACTGATATTAGAAGAGGGAAAATTAAAAGACATTTTAGTAATATATATCTATAATTCATATCCGTAACCTTTTGATTTAAAAATTTACTATGAATGTTTAGACAAGACAGATTAAATAATCTCTTTGGAATGGTTCATTTCCGAGCCTGACTGTCAAGCAGGAAAATCCATTCATATTCTTGCTAAATGTTTATATCATACAATAATAAATATCAATCCTTTACTAAAAGGGACAAACCTAAGCATTTATGCTTAAACTTATGCCTCATTCTAATTTTGCAAACCATGTTAATGCAAATTACAGATTACAAATTACAATGTACAAATTACAGAGTGCTGAGTACAAATGAAGGCTGATTTTATTAACAGGCTCTGACCCAACATCATAAACTTAAAGAAAATAGTCTACGGATTTCATGGATATTTACGAATAAAGACCTAAATGCTATTGAAAT
>WRGT01000021.1 GCA_009787025.1 Spirochaetota bacterium | reverse complement strand
ATTTCCAAATCAACAAATGAACAGACTATTACGCACATGGAAATATCCAAAACAATGGACCAGATAAATCAACAGACTCAATCTCAAGCCTCCGGAGCAGAGCAGATAGCCTCAGCAGCTGATGATATAAGTATAAAAGCGGAAAACATGAGAAGCGTTTTAAGCTTTTTTAAGACGAGTTAAGAATTGCTACAGTCTTCCTTTAAAAAAAATAAAGATGCATATAAAAAAAATAATAGAAAACAACAAAATCTCATTCAGTTTTGAGTTTTTTCCGCCAAAAACTCAAAAATCTTCAGAGACGCTTTTTAATACAATAAATGAACTCGTGCACTTAAAACCTGCGTATGTGAGCGTTACTTATGGAGCCGGAGGTTCTACGCGCGGTCTTACACATGACCTTGTAGCTAAAATTCAGAATCAGACAAATCTCTCAGTAGTATCACATCTTACATGCAGCGGTTCTACATCTGAAGAGATAAATTCAATACTGCAAAGATATAGAGATAATAAAATTGAAAATATTATGGCTTTACGCGGAGATCCTCCAATTGGGACAAATAAATTCATAAAGACCGAAGGCGGTTTTGAATACGCCTCAGAGCTTGTTGAATTTATAAAAAAAAATTATCCAAACATGGGTATAGGCATAGCAGGATATCCCGAAGGTCATCCAGAGACTCCAAACAGAATAACTGAAATGGATAATCTAAAAAGAAAGGTAGATGCAGGCGCGGACTATATATGTACTCAAATGTTTTTTGACAATAAAGACTTTTATGACTTCTGCGAAAGATGTGAAATTGCCGGGATAAAAATCCCTATTATAGCCGGGATAATGCCTGTAACATCCATTAAAGGGATGCATAGAATGGCTGAACTTGCCCTTGGTACAAGGATACCGGCAAAACTTCAACGCGCAATTTTACGCGCTGAAAATGACCAATATGTTGAAAAAGTCGGTATTCATTGGGCTACTCAGCAGGTACTTGAACTGATAGATAACAATGTTAAAGGTGTACACTTTTATACTCTTAATCAGAGCAAAGCCTCAAGGGAAATATATACTGCTTTAGGCATATCCGATTCGGAAAGCTTAAACCGATAAGTTTTATATTAAATCCTTGACATCTATAAATTATTTAACATAGTGCAAAAAATATAAATATTCACCATCCATACAGTTACTATGGATTGAAAAGGGGAATAATATTTATTTATCAGAAACTAAACAAATATAACTAAAAATCAGGAGTATTAATATGAGTTTTGTAGAGTCCATGAAAGCTAAAGCTAAGAGCGCCGGTAAAAAACTTGTTCTTGCAGAGGGAACAGAGCCGCGAACAGTAAAAGCAGCAAGAATGATTATTGATGAAAAAATTGCTTCAGAGGTTTTTCTCGTTGGAGGCAAAGATGCAATATCAAAGGTAGCAGGGGAACAGGGTGTAAATTTAAACGGTATTACACTTATAGACCCGGCAAATTCTGATCTGAAAGATAAATTTGCAAAGGCTTTTTTTGAAATGAGAAAACATAAAGGCGTAACAGAGGATGAAGCCGCAAAATCAATGCTTGATAATCTTAGATGGGGCGCAATGATGGTTAAGCAGAATGCCGCAGATGCAATGGTTGCAGGAGCTGAAAATTCAACAGGGAAAGTACTTCTCGCCGGATTTAACATTATCGGAACGCTGCCGGGAGTAAAATCCGCTTCTTCATGTTTTGTTATGGATATGCCTGATAAAAAATGGGGAAAAGACGGCTTAATGATATTTGGAGACTGCGCAACAATTCCTGATCCGACAGCAGAACAGCTTGCAGAGATAGCCGTACAATCTGCAGAATCATGCAGAAAGTTTCTAAACGCCGAACCTATTGTAGCTCTCCTCTCTTTTTCAACTAAAGGCTCAGCTAAACATGAAAATGTAGATAAGGTTACTAAAGCTCTTGAACTTGTTAAACAAATGGCGCCTGATCTCAAAATTGACGGTGAACTGCAGGCTGATGCAGCGCTTGTTGCAACTGTTGGTCAGCAAAAAGCTCCCGGTTCAAAAGTTGCCGGTTATGCAAATACCTTAATCTTTCCAGACCTTCAGTCAGGAAACATAGGTTACAAGCTTGTTCAAAGATTTGGAAATGCTGCTGCATATGGTCCGTTCTTGCAGGGATTTGCGCAGCCTATTACAGACCTTTCACGGGGATGTTCAATTGATGAAATAGTAAATACTGCTGCCGTAACTCTTGCGCAGGCTTAATACAGACTTTTCGCTCACAGGCTTTTCGGGCGGAAGGAAACGAATCGGGCGGCAGAATGCCGCCCGTACTGTTATTGCGTTCACTCATTATTGCAGTATATGTAAAACAACATGTCGGGCTCAGCGCGATTAGTTACATAATACGTCATCGTGAGCCGTGTTAAAGTTAGTAAGTAAGAACAAAGTAAACTCGGCGAGACGATCCAGTGGAATAATTTTACTTACAGTACTTTGTATGTCATTGCTTTACATGGTGAAAAATTTAAACTAAAATTAGATGATAATAGTTATAATAAATTAAAGCTCTGGATTGCCACGCGCAGGTTACTCAATCTATACTAAACATGGCTGAAGCGCTCGCAATGACGTAAAAAAAATATAACTAATCGCGCTGAGCCCGACATGTTATTTAACTTTTACTGCAATGACAATTCCTGTCAATATATTTAATACTTATCAGACAGCCCCCTCTACAGTGTATTATAAAACAATATTTGTATTGTACAACACGGGTCGTATGCTGCAAGAAAAAACCGGTTGTTTCGCAGGTTATTGTTTTTTGTCAGGAAACTCAAATTCTTTTTTATATAAAAATCCAATTGAAAATTCACAATTATTCGTTTAGATTGAATTTTTTATTACCGAATATATAGTAGCAGTTTATTTCAATTATGAAGGGATAAAAATTGTGGTCAGAGACGGAATCGAACCGCCGACACGGAGATTTTCAGTCTCCTGCTCTACCGACTGAGCTACCTGACCACTTTGTCAAAGACATTACATATCTATTCTGCGGGCTGAATATGTCAATAAAAAATCTAATAAAAATTATAATTTATATTTTAATAATATCTTTTTTTAAAATAGAAATATTCGGAAGAAGCGAATACAATTGGACATATAACTTAGAGAAAGGTAAAAAACAATACGATGCAAAGATGTACGATGACGCAACAGACAGCTTAAAAATGGCTCTAAAAAAAAACAGCAGATGCTTTGAAGCTGCAAATATGCTCGCTTATATTTTTTTAATTAAAAAAGACCTTTTTTCAGCCGAACAATATTTCCTAATATCCCTTGAGATTAACAACAACCAGCCTGATATTCACATGTCAACAGGTGAACTTGACGAATTCTTTCTGAGAGATGATTCTGCTGTCAGTCACTATAAAAAGAGTCTCTCTATTAATAGCGCTAATCCTAAGGCTTTAATAAGCCTTGCAAGGATTCTCTATAAAAAAGGAGAGAATATTGAAGCTGAAAAATATTTTAATCTATGCAACAGCAGCGGGATTGCCGACAGTGAAAAGATATATAATGCAGCGGAAGATATGCGAAAAAAAAATCCGTTAAATGCAAGCCTTGAGTTTAAGAGAGCAATAGAGATAAACCCGGCGCATATTGCAGCATATATTGGTCTTGCCGATTCATACAGAGCGTTAGGACAGTACGATGATGCTGCTGAGGTAATGGAGACTCTTAAAAAAAATAAGCCTGATAATCCGTTTCCCTATATCTACCTTGGCAATATCTATTTTAACAATAAACCCGACATGAAGAGAAGAAAATATTTTATCAATCTATCCATCGCCAATTATGAAAAGGCTATTAAACTTGCTCCTGAAAATATAGACCTGTATTTCCAATTAGCTGATATATATAAACAGACTAAGGATTTAGACCGCGCAAATGAACTCATAAAGATTGGAGAAGAGTTAATGCAAAAAAGGTAGTTTGGCGGATATATACTTTCAGGACAGTCTCCTATGTTATTATTTCTCCGTCTTTCCCATACTGCCCCAGCTTAACTATACTTATACCCGAACCATAAATATCCGGTTCGCCTGTTACTCTTGCCAAAAATTCGTCGATCCTGACTGAAGATTCATTCCCAATATAAAGAATAAGAGTTACAGTTTTATCATCTGTTTTATATGAATGTAATACTTCATTTAAGGGATATGTCTGCTCCCCCTTTTTACCGGTCTTTGTAAATGTTTCACTGTTACTTAAGAACGACATAATTGCAGAGATGCTCTTTGAATCCTGAAATTTTACCTTATATTCAATTGCATTTGTCATTGCCATTATCGGCAGATTATCCTCTCTCCCCCTGATGCTCTTTAATTTAATAAATTCAGGCAGGAATACATTGATTTTCTCCGGCAGTTTTATTATATCTTCGGCAGCAAGGTCGGAATAGAGTTCAATATCCGTTATTTCCGAAAGACTCTCTACACCTATGGGAACAGGATAACCGCAGGAGATTCTCTCCCTCTTATTAAACCCTTTAGTGAATGCAAGGGGAACATTTGCCATTCGCAATGCCCTCTTTATTATTTCTGTAAAGTCTATATGACCGATATATCTCCCATTCCCGGTCTTTGCAAAAACAGCTCTGAGCCTTTGCGTAACGGAATATTTCAGTTCAAATCTCTTTAGTGCATATCTATAACTCTCTACATCAAACTCCTCTGCATATCTCCTGTCCGGTTGTCTGTATTCATCTATATTTAATTTACGGTCTCTCATTGCGGCTATTGCCTTTTCATTCCCTGTTTCAATTATCTGCCAGGGATATGTTCCTGTCCTGTCCCTTGCTTCAAAAAATATACTCCAATCAGGGAGATTCTTTTCAATGCTGTTCATCCACAGATCAAATTTAAAATACTCATGCCATGAATCGAGTCTTGCGCCGTTTTTATATGCGTCATATATTACACTGCCGCACCTTGTATCGCCTCTGGAAAAAAGTCCCTCAAGGAATGACGACCTTACATCATGATTTTTTATAGTTACCTGTCTCGGAGATGAGGACCTAATTGCGCGAATTACCTTATTAAAATAATCACTGCTCATCTGCTTTTCATGATCAAACGGAGTATGAGGCTTTGGAATAAACGGAGATATTGTCACATTTATATCCTTCCGCCCTCTGCCTCTCTTTACTAAATCTTTTAGAAGGGATATTATCTCTTCAGCTTCATCTACTTCATCGCAAGCAGGAAGTCCTATCATAAAATAAAGTTTTATCCCCCTCCATCCGTTATTAAATACATGATCTATTATATCAAAAAGGTCGTCTCTGCGAATCTTTTTATACGCCTTGCTGCAAATTTCATCCGATGCCGATTCAACTGCAAATGTCAAAGAACTCTTTCTTAGATTTGAAACAGTCTCTATGACAGGGAGAGTATTTCTATCCACCTTAAGCGACGGGAGTGCTATTGATACGCCTCTTTCCGTAAGTTCGGGCATGACTTTGTTCAAAACCTTTACTATATGCTTATAGTCGCTTACCGAAAGCGCCGTTAAAGTAATCTCGTCATAGCCCGTATTGTCAATCTGTCGAATAATATCGGACGCTATCCTTTCATAATCAAAAGCCCTGTATGGAAGATTATAATAACCTGCATGACAAAACTTGCAGAGATTTGAACATCCCCTTGCAACTTCAATCACTCCCCTGTTTTGAGTAACCCTTATTGACGGAATTACAGGTTTTGCAGGAGTAAAACATTTATCACTGCTTAATGATACCTTCTTTATCCTCTTAAAACATGAAATATCTGTTGTGACCCCAATATAATTAAAGTCATAGTCATCCGACAACAAGACGCCTTCTATCTCCTTTAATTTATTCAAAATAGTCTTTCTTGAAACTATGCCGCCTGTTTTACACTCGATTAAGGTTTTTAATACTTCAGCAAATCCCCCCTCTCCGTCGCCTATAAAAAAGATGTCAACAAAATCGGAATATGGAAACGGATTTGAAACAGATTCTCCTCCTGCAATGATAATCGGATGGGAATCTGTTCTATCCCTTCTTTGGACAGGTATGCCTCCAAGATCAAGTATTTGTAAAAGATTTGTAGCAAGGAGTTCGTGAGAAAGATTAAATCCGACTGCATCAAGCCTGTTTAATGGAGTATATGATTCCAGAGTATATAGCGGGATATTCCGTGTTCGAAGCTCATTCTCAAAATCAGGGGCAACTGCAAATACCCTTTCGCAGGCACCATCTTTAATGCTGTTCCCGGCTTCATAGAGTATATTAATGCCGTTATTTGACATACCGACTTCATACAGGTCAGGGTATGAGATTGCAACCCGAACAAGCGGATTATCCTTAATAATTATATTTAACTCATCACCCAAATATCTTGCAGGTTTCTGAACACGGTGTAAGAATTTACTTAAGTTATCTCTTATTTCATTACTATTCATTGACTTCGCGGGCGATTAGATTTTCGCCCCTACAACTCCTTCCGTAAGTTTAATATATTCCTCAAGTGAAAGCATCTCGCTCCTCACATCATGCTTAATTTCGCTTAAATCTAAAATTTTTTTAACTCTATCTCTATCAAGTTCCATGTGGGGAGATTCCGACAGAGATTTTAGAATTGTCTTTCTTCTGCCCCAAAAGGCTGATTTTACTACCAGATGAAATACGTCTTCATGGTCCCGATGTTTAAAATATCTCTCCTTTCTTGTCAGTTTAAGAAAAGATGATTTTACATCCGGTTTCGGATAAAATGATTCCCCTGAAATATAAAAGAGTCTTTTAGAATTAAAATAATATGAAAGAGTTACGGCAAGGGCTCCATAGATTTTACTGCCCGGCTGCGACATAATCCTTTCACCCATCTCTTTCTGTACCATTACAAATATGGCGCCTGCGCTAAAATCCTTTGCAATGCGAAAAAGTATCTCCGAAGCGGAATTATACGGGAGATTTGAAATTATAATATCAAATTTATCCTCTAAATTGCATTTTAAGAAATCACCGTGAATTATATTGACAGATTCAAAAGATTTAAAAACATCTTGCAAATATCTTGCAAAGCCCGAGTCTATCTCTATAGCGCTATACAGAAAAGCTTTTGCGGCAAGCGGATCTGCTATTGAACCAAGACCGGGTCCGATTTCAAGTATTATCTTCTTGTCCGGCTGGGAAACATCTATAATCTTTTGAATAATAGTATCATCAATCAAAAAATTCTGTCCTAATTTCTTATTAGGAGCAAGACCATAAGTTTTTATAATTTTTAAAATTTCATTTTTATTCATCAATAATTAACTATAAAAATACTTATTTCAGCTTCACATATTCACTTTTTCATTTATCTTAATGTAAAGAAAGATTTACATAAAAAAAAGAAAAATTTAATTGAAATAATAATTGCTTTTTATTTTAATTTAAAAAAAAGTTATTTCACATAGTAGAATGATATAATATTTAGTAAAAAATTATTAATATTCCCTTTTTTAGCTGAATTTAGACAAAACAGGGAAATTTCTAAAGGCTTTTAATACAGTTAAATAACTGTTACAGAGGGAAAATGAAAAAAGACGATAAATTTAAAAAACCTGTTAGTAAGGTTGTAGTCAAAAATGTCGTGTTACCTAAAAAAGCGACACCAAATAAACCGACAAAACCATTGGTTAAACTGAAAAAAGTATACAATATTAATTATAGAAATTTAACTATTAGGAAAAAAATAATATTTTGCTCCATTATCATAATTGCATTTATATTTATTGGAATAGCTCAAACATATAGAGAGCTATTTCGTCTGGCAGATGAGGCGCTGATTAACCATGCAAGCTTAGTAGCTAAAAGAGCCGAAGGAATAACTAAACAGATAGTAGATTTTAGAGAAAAACATATTATGAATAATGCAGAAAATTTAGCTATAATGAAAAAAGAGTTTGAGAATAAAGATTACTCATCAGTACCTATACTTGCAGCTTATAACATTATTCGGAACACACGTGATAAAGCGATGTTTGAATTTAGAACACCTGTTGAAAAACCAAGAAACAGTTCAAATAAAGCTACTGATGCAGATATTGCAGCTTTCCAAAAATTAAAAAATGAACGCCTTGATGAGTACTACTATTTTGATAACAATAACAAATTCTGCTTCTATAAGCCAATAAAGCTTGAAGCGTCATGCCTTGAATGTCATGGCGATCCAAAGACTTCAGAAACGCTTTGGGGAAACAAAGAGGGTCTTGATATGGCAGGAAAAAAAATGGAGGGATATAAATTAGGAGACTTTTACGGCGCTATAGCTATGAAATACGACCAAGAGGCAATAGCTCCTATATTAACAAAAACAAATATTATAAGGACAATTATATTTGTGATTGTATATATAATTGTTATAATAGTGCTGATCCGTATCATAAGTTCATCTGTAATTCCTATGGAGGAGATAGCCGTATCTCTTGATGAAATGAGTAAGGGTGAGGGAAATCTCTCTAAAAAACTTGAGGTTAAAACCCATGATGAAGTTGGTAATATTGCAGAGATGTTTAATAAATTTTTAGACAACTTAATTTCTACGATGAAAACAGTTGCTTCTTCATCGGATTATATATCTGCAGCGTTTGCTGAAGTGACAAATGCAAGCGGACAACTGTCAAAATCCGCTCAAGATCAGGTTACTTTTATTCATGATACATCTGAATTTGTTAAAGGTATTCAACAATCCGTAGTTTCAGCCATTGGCGCAACAGATTCTCTTGACGAAAAAACCAAAGATAATAGGGTAATAATGGAGAATTTGACAGAAGCAATCAAGCAGATCAATATAACTGCGCAAGATGCAAACCGCATGGCTGAGGAGACGCATAAATACGCTATTGACGGCGAACAGATCCTTACAAATACCGTTGAAGGTATGAAAGATATAACTACAAGTTCAAATAAAATAACGGAATTTATATCTATTATTAATGATATTTCAGATCAGATAAACCTCCTTTCACTTAATGCAAGTATTGAGGCTGCAAGAGCAGGAGAACATGGTAAGGGATTCGCTGTTGTTGCTGAGGAGATAGCTAAACTTGCAGAACAGACAGCAGGGGGTACAAATGAAATAAAAAAACTAATTCAAGAATCAAACCAAAAAGTAGAACATGGATCTAATCTTGTTACTAAAACAGCAGCATCATTGAAAATTATTATTGAAAACGTAAAAAATGCAACAGATTTTATGGAACAAATTGCACGATCAGCAAAAGAACTGGAACAAAACAGTAAAAAGGTTGCTGAAAACGCAAAAGAAAATAACAGGCTATCCAGCGAAATTGCAGCAATTATGAATGAACAGAATGAAAGCAGTAAAAAAATAATAGATGCCATTGAACATATAGATGAAATAACAACAGATGTTGCCAGCAACGCTGAAGAACTTACAGCTCATTCTGAGGAATTATTAACACAATCAACCGTCTTAAAAGAAATAACAGGGAAATTTAAATTGGAAGGAATAATTTAAAAAATATAAAGCCCTGTGCGTGTTAAATTCGGAAGCCATATAGAAATTAATAAAAGTTAATCGATATGCCCGGCTCCGAATTTAACACAAATAACTATACACTTTTAAGGCCTCCCTTGAATCTCTTCCAATTTTCAATATAATATTTTGCGCTTGCCTCTATAATTTTTATCTCAGCTTCGTTTATCTCTCTTACAATCTTTCCGGGAGAACCCATTACTACAGAACCGTCGGGAATAACCGCTTTAGATCTGATGAGAGAATTTGCCCCTATAAGACAATTTTTACCTATGACTGCATCGTCAAGTACTACCGAATTAATTCCAATCAATGAATTATTGCCGATAGTACATCCATGGAGCATGGCATTATGCCCTACAGTTACGCCAATACCCATTACCAATTCATTCCATGGTTCAATGTGAAGTACACAGCCGTCCTGTATATTGCTGTCATCGCCAATAATTATCCTGTTGGAATCACTTCTTATCACTGCATTAAACCATACGCTTACATTATTGCCAATCTCGACATTACCGATTACATCCGCACTTTCGGCAATAAAGTAATCATTGCTTTTAAAAATTACTTTTTTATCACCAAGATTATATACCATTTCTCCTCCGTTTTTATTCATGATTTACAATTCCGGCACCCGAAAACTCTCAAGCGCAGATTTAAGCATACCCTTATATCTATTATGAAGTCAAGAGTTTTTTAGTTGCAGTACTTTACTTACAGTACTTCGGGTGTGTGTAGGAGAAAACAAAAGGGTATGAAAGACTGACGCAGAAAATCAGGATTTACATTGTACTCATTGCATTCGTCTGATTGCTGCCAAATACATGGTATATGCTCTGACCCAACATCATAAACTTAAGGAAAATAGTCTACGGATTTCATGGATATTTACGAATAAAGACCTAAATGCTATTGAAATA
>WRGT01000020.1 GCA_009787025.1 Spirochaetota bacterium | reverse complement strand
TTAATTTTTACCACTGGATCGCCACGCCGAGTTTACATTGTCTTACTAACGAATTTAAAACACGGCTCGCGATGACGTAATATGTAACTGATTGACTGCGTGTTACTTATTAGACAGCCCCATTGATACAATAGAATATTTTAAAAAACAAGCCGACGAAACAGGGATACCATATCAAAATTTAATAAATTTATATTTGTCTTCTTGTGCGTCTAATAAAAAAAAGATCAATATTGCATGGAAATAATTTCTTTATTACGAGTATTCAAAAAAGACATTTTTTGATTCCGAAATAATTGTATAGCTTTGGTTTAAAGGAGTCTGCTGTTTATGATAGATGCAATCGAATCATAGTTACCACCCCGACACTATAACTCTGACAGGAGTTGTTCTGTCCTCGCTTGTAGCGTCGCCAAGTTGACCATTATTATTGTTGCCCCATGCCCAGAGAGTGCCGTCCTCTTTGATTGCTACACTTGTATTAGACTCTCCTCCCACAGAGACTGCTATCCATTTTTTCGATGAATCCGGATCTACTACCTGAACAGGGAAGTTACTGTTGTTTGTTGTCCCATTGCCAAGTTGACCGGAATTATTACGTCCCCATGCCCAGAGAGCCGTCTTTTTTGATTGCTACTGTGTGCTCGTAACCTGCAGAGATTGTATCCACATCTCTAAAAAATTCAGGTACGCCTGACCCTGCACTGGGGTCAGCACAATACAGATTACAAATTACAATGTACAGATTACAGATTACAAATATTGTTTTCATTCTATTTTTTAGTGATTTATTTAACATGTTTTTCTCCCTCGTTTATCATTTTCTTCATACGTCATCGCTGTATATGCTACATAACATGTCGGGCTCAGCGTGACGATGTGTCGGGCTGAGCGCGTCAGTTACATATCACGTCATTGCGAGCCGATTTTAAGTTCACCCGATAGAACAATGTAAACTCGGCGTGGCAATCCAGTGATACAGTAAATTAAAACTCTGGATTGCCACGCGCAGGTTACACAATCTATACTCAAACTTTGCTGAAGCGCTCGCAATGACGCATTATATAACTGACCGTTATTTCCCCATTACAAACTAAAAGTGTATGTCGCCGTTAAAGTTATTCCATAAATTTGATTCTTTATATTGTTTATTAAAAACGGTTCATAATCATAATAATCTGTTATAAAGTATTGATATCTACACCCAAGGCTTATTACTGTTGATATTTGCGCTATATAGTACGCAACTGATATATTCGTATTAATGCCGTATTCGTTATAACCTATAGTCATCTTCGCGGGACGATCTCCGTCATATAATAAATTATCTTCAAATTTTTCGCCCGGGCTGAATAAATAGAATCCTGAAAGTGTAGCAAGAAGGAATATATTCTCTGTAACGGGATAGGCGCTGCTTAAACCAAGACCGGGACCAAAACTGTTATGTTTACTTTGGCAGCTATGGGTGCCTTGTTTAGTATCATCATAAGATGATTTAACTTCATACCCCAAATACTTCATGCCTGCAAAAACTTTTAAATAATGATTTAACCTGTAATTTAAGGCAAGGTCGGAGTCGCTCCTTTGAATCTTTGATTTTACAAAATAGGCGCCTCCGAAGTCTTTATAAACAGTTTCTGTATAATCAAATTTAGTATAGAGATATACAAATGTTAAATTAAAATCATTGTTTAATTTTACAGAGACTGCAGGACCATAAAAGAATGTGGGGTCAAAAGCATAGTTATTATTATTTCTTATACTGTAATCCTGTGCATCTTCATATCTGCTCCCCCATGCATACCATGTAGAAGCCCCGACAGTTATATCTATAGCATATACTTTACAAGGTATAATAATTCCCATGCATACGTATATTATATATTTTAATAAAGGTCTTCTCATTTCCGCCCCCTCTTCACTAAACACCTAATCATTAACCACTAACCTCTAATCATTAACCATTAACCATTAACCACTAACCACCAACCACTATCCTTTCAATCTCCTGCCGAGTGTATAACTCTTGTAGGTCTTGTTCTGTCATTTGTTGTGCCGTCGCCGAGTTGCCCTTGATTATTATATCCCCATGCGTAGAGTGTGTCGTCATTTTTGACTGCTGCTGTGTGATAGCGTCCTGCGGATACTTCCCCCCATCTATCTTTCCCTATCCGAATAGGAGTCGGAGTGATTGTTACTGTGCTGCTGCCAAGTCGTCCATAGGTATTATCTCCCCAAGCCCAAAGAGTGCCGTCATTTTTGATTGCTGCTGTATGTTCCCACCCTGCAGAGACAGCTTCCCAGTTCGTATCTGTTCCTATCTGAACAGGAATGAGACTGTCTGCTCCACCATTGCCAAGTTGACCTTCATTATTACGTCCCCATGCCCAGAGAGTGCCGTCATTTTTAATAGCTACCGTATGCATCCATCCAGCAGAAGCTGCTTTCCATGAACTCGAATTTATCTGTTTTGGACGTTGACTTTGTGTTGTTGTGCCATCGCCAAATTGACCAAAATTATTAGCTCCCCAAGCCCAGATAGTACCATCTTCTTTAATTGTTACTGTGTGTGAGTACCCTGCAGAGACTGCAACCACATCTATGAATGGTGTTAAAGCATCTATCTTTATCTGAACTGGGAAGTTGCGCTGTGTTGTTGTCCCATCGCCGAGTTGACCAGAATCATTAGCTCCCCAAGCCCAGATAGTGCCGTCACTTTTAAGTGCTACTGTATGATTACCCCCTGCAGAGACTGCTATCACATCTACAAAGGGCGTTGAAGAATCTATTTTTACCTGAACAGGGAAGTTGCGTTGTGTTGTTGTTCCATCGCCAAGTTGACCGACACCATTATATCCCCAAGCCCAGATAGTACCGCCTTTTTTGATTGCTACCGTGTAATCACTTCCTGCAGAAACTGCAACTACATCTATGAAAGGAGTTAAAGCATCTATCTTTACCTGAACAGGGATGGTGCGTTGAGTTGTTGTACCATCGCCTAATGGACTCCTATTATTATTTCCCCAAGCCCAGAGAGTGCCGTCACTTTTGATTGATACAGTATGATACATCCCTGCAGAAAATGCTTTTGCATCGTGGAAATATTCAGGTCCTCCCGAATTTGGGTCGCAGGCAAAAAATGGTAATGTAAGTGTTAAAATAAAAAGCGGTAAGATTATTTTTAGATAAAGATTAAGGAATAGTAAACAAAACGGATAATATATTTTATCATGATTTTCCCTCTTGTGTCAAGAAAATTTTTATGATTCCGAATTTTTTTTATTATTAAATTTTATTGTGCAAAATAGCAGATATAAGAATATATTTATGTAATGTTGTGTCAACAAAATTTTGTAAATTTTTGTCATAAAACAGCGGGTGCGAAAAGTGATTGACACTTGTATTCCAAATCTATTATGTTTACCTGCTAAGGAGACGAAAATGAAACTTGAACATTTTGACCGAATTACTCAAGACTCCGGTGTAATGGGCGGAAAGCCTTGTATCCGTGGTATGCGCATTACGGTAGGCAGAATACTTTCCCAAATCGGCGCAGGAGAAACAATTGAAGAATTACTGATTGATTATCCTTGCCTTGAACGAGAAGACATCCTGCAATCCCTCAAATATGCCGCATGGCTCGCCCAAGGCTATGAAGTCGCTCTTGCTTAAAGACAATGTGTTCACATGAAAATTATTGTTGATGTGAATCTTGCCGTCCGTTGGGCAAATATGCTTTTGGAACGGGGAATAGAGGCTACCCATTGGACTGCAATTGGTGCGGCAAATGCCCAAGACATTGAAATTATGTCCTATGCCAGACAGAACGATTATTCAATTTTTACCAACGATCTTGATTTTAGCGCTATTTTAGTCGCCACTCGTGCTTCCGGTCCTAGTGTCATCCAAATACGCGCTGAGGATATCCGTCCGGAGCCCCACCTTGACAGAGTAGCAGACATACTTGTCAAATTTTCAACTTCCATTGAGCAGGGCGCTATTATTACTATTGATCCGAATAAAACACGTCTGCATATTCTTCCGTTTGCTCTTCCAGAAGAAAGTGTCTAACAAACTTTTGTATCTCTCTCTGTGCGATGCCTTATGAAACTAATGTAAATTTTTAACCGGCAGATATTGCGTCGGCAGGACAAACCGATTCGCATGCGCCGCAGTCTATACATGTATCAGGATCAGTTGCATGGACATCGCCTTTTTCAGAAATTGCCTCTACCGGACATTCGGCTGCACATGCGCCGCAGTTTGTACATACATCTTTATTGATTTTATAAGCCATTGTTTCCTCCAGAAAATAATAGTAATTAAATACAATCTTGCCGCATACTTCAGGCAGGCTATATTTATTTAATTTTAGCAAAATGTTAATGAAACTAAAAAAAAGTCAAGAGTTTATGAAAAAACTATTTCCCCTTTTTTAATGTCAACCTTTATCACACTCTCGTTAAAATTCCCTGCAAGTATCTTTATGGATAACGGATTAAGTATATATTTTTGTATAGCTCTTTTTAACGGTCTTGCTCCAAAAGCCTGGTCATAACCCTCCTTTGAAAGAAACTCAAGAGCAGACCTTGTAATTTCAAGCACCATCCCCTTTTCCTTAAGTCTTAGAGCTACATCTGCTAATTGATTCTTTACAATATTCTCTATATTCTCCATAGTCAACGGATTGAATACAATAATCTCATCTACCCTGTTTAGAAATTCAGGCTTAAAATGTAATTTCAATTCATGGTCTATCCCTGACATTCTCTTTTCTTCAGGTATGGACTGGTCGCTGATATATGATGTACCGATATTTGAAGTCATTATAATAAGGGTATTTTTCATATCTACGACTCTGCCCTTTGAATCTGTAAGCCTCCCTTCGTCAAGTATTTGAAGAAAGATATTAAATACATCGTGGTGAGCCTTTTCTATTTCATCAAAGAGGATTACGGAATATGGTCTTCTACGCACTGCCTCTGTCAACTGTCCGCCCTCTTCATATCCCACATAACCGGGAGGCGCGCCTATTAACCTTGCCACAGCATGCTTCTCCATATATTCAGACATATCTACGCGTATAATAGACTTATCATCGTTAAATAAAAATTCTGCAACAGCCTTTGCTGTTTCCGTTTTACCAACACCCGTAGGACCAAGAAAAATAAAGCTGCCAACAGGTCTGTTTGGATCCTGTATGCCTGAACGCGACCTTCTTACTGCGCCGGATATTGCTTCTACTGCCTTTCTTTGCCCAATGACCCGTTTTTCAATAATCTCCTCCATGTGGATTAGCTTCTCTTTTTCGCCCTCAAGCATTTTTAAAACAGGTATTCCTGTCCATCTGGATACAACTGCTGCAATCTCCTGATCTGTAACCTCCTCTTTTAAGAGTGAGTTTTCTCCTTGTATCTCTTTAGCCTTTCTATTTAGCTCATCTATCTCCTTTTGCAATTCTAACTTCTTGCCGTATCTAATCTCGGCAACGCGGTTTAAGTCTCCTTCTCTTTCTGCCCGCTGTTCTTCAATTCCATACTGTTCAATTGCCTCTTTTACATTGCTTATCTTTGTAATAATCTCCTTCTCCTTACGCCATTGATCCGATAATACTGTTTTATTTTCATTCAGATCAGCCAACTCCTTCTCTATTTTGCCAAGGCGTTCTTTAGAAACCGTATCATTCTCTTTTTTTAACGCCTCGCTCTCAATCATCAACTGTCTTATTCTTCGTTCTATTTCGTCTATCTCGGTAGGTCTTGAATCTATTTCCATTTTTATTAATGATGCGGCTTCATCAATAAGGTCCACAGCCTTATCAGGAAGAAATCGATCTGTAATATACCTGTCCGAAAGGACTGCCGCAGCTACGCATGCCGAATCCGATATACGCACGCCGTGATGAATTTCATACTTTTCCTTTAGACCGCGCAGTATGGCAACAGTATCCTCTACTGACGGTTCTGCTGTAAATACAGGTTGAAATCTCCTCTCAAGCGCTTTATCCTTTTCAATATATTTTTGATACTCCGAAAAGGTTGTAGCTCCGATTGTTTTCATCCTTCCGCGCGAAAGTGCAGGCTTTAACATATTCGAAGCATCTAATGAACCCTCGGCAGCTCCTGCGCCGACTAAAGTATGGAGTTCATCAATAAACAGTATTACCTCGCCTGCAGATTCCTCTACTTCTTCTACAACACTCTTTAGCCTCTCTTCAAACTCTCCCCTAAATTTAGCTCCTGCAATTAAGGCGCCCATATCAAGAGCGACAACCCGTTTATTCTTAAGACTCTCAGGCACATCACCTTCTACTATTCTTTGAGCCAAGCCCTCTACTATTGCCGTTTTACCAACACCCGGTTCGCCTATTAAAACAGGATTGTTCTTTGTTCTTCTGGAAAGCACCTGCATAACACGACGAATCTCTTCGTCTCTGCCGATAACAGGATCAAGCTTATTAGTCCTTGCGTCATTTGTCAGGTCTTTACTATACTTGGCAAGGGCATTATACTTATCCTCGGCATTTTCATCATCTGCTTTTTTGTTGTGCCGAATATCCATTATAACCCTTAAAATGCTATCCTTATTAAACCCATGTGAATTTAGTATATGCTTTGCCTTTAGACTGTCGCTTGTTGACAGAGCTATTAATAAATGTTCCGTGCTGAGGTATTGATCGCCAAGTTGCACTGTGCTGTTCCAGCCTTCATTAAGCATATCCCTTGCTTTGGAAGAAAGAGTATCGGCTAAGCTGCCTCCTGTCTGTTTTGGCATACCTTCAATGTATCTGTTAAGTTCATTTTTTATTTCACTGACGGACGCTCCGAGTTTTTCGGCTATTACATTAAATATTCCGCCGTCTTGATTAATCGCAGCCTTTAATATATGTTCGGGATGAATCTCTGCGCTGTTATTTTCCGCAGCAATATTTCGGGCGCTGTTAATTATATCCTGCACCCTGAGGGTTAATCTATCCATTCTCATAGTTTAATTCTTATTAATATTTCTCCTTCATCATATTTTGGACCTCTTTTATTATCTCTTCATCGCTTCTCTTTTTTTCAAGGACAACGCGGTACATTATATCAAATCTGGTCGGCTCAACAACCTTTTTAGGGAACTTAAAATTCCATCTCATTATATCATCGTTTAGAAGGGAGTCTATCTCTATAAAAGATATTGGTCTCTGCGATCTTATCTTCATTATTCTGCCGGAATCTGGATACAGCCATACTCTTATTACTCCGACTCTCGCCTCATCTATAATATCTAACTTCTGCAGTTCATTTGATATATACTTATCGCCGCCTTCGTCACTGACCCTTTCAATGGTATTATTATATTTGAGTTGAACAATCTTATACTCCTCAGACGTTAAAAGCACTCTAAAAACCTCAGACGAAGCTTTATCGCCTTTAAGAAAAGCTTCATTCTCTTTATTAGATTGTTTGCGAATATCTTCAATACCGGTACTTGCACAGGAAATAAACTGTATAGAAAAAAACATACTAAAAATTATATATAGGATTCTTTTCATATCCGTTCACCTTAAACAATTTTTGTTACAATCTAAACCGGCAATCCAATACCTGCAAGAACTTTTTTTCATTTATTATTCGGGCGTCTCATTCTGAAATAGGTTTACATATTAATAGTTAAATCCTGATATAGATTAACAAAATATTATTAATACTATATTGTCCTCAGGACTTTAATATCAATAAAAAAATCGTTATCCCTTAACATTAGAACAGAGAATTGGGAATACAACAATAAGGAAACCGTGTTATAGAGCGGAACGAGCGATAGCTTCGGCTCAGGAATAAAGCCCGGCGAATACCGTAAGACATGAATCAATGGAAACTGACCATTTCCATTAAAATAGGTTTTTCCCAATGCCAAAAATCATTTCACGACCATATTATTCGCAGGCGATGTATGGGAGGCATTTTACTGCCTGAAATCACAGAATATATCGAAAATAATCCGGCAAGGCGGATTAACGATTGTTATTACAAAAATGAAATTACATGAATTATCATTTCAAAAAAAATAAAGCAGGCGGGTGATTGATAATTACCCATAATTTTTATATACAAAAAAATACTGTCAAAAATCTAATATTTATATAAATTTTATTGTATTTAATAATAAAAAAAACTTGCAAAAAAATGCCTCAATATTAATGTAACTTTGCTTGTCTTATATTACCCTGATTAAAGGATTTAGGGTAAAACTTTTTTAAAAAAATTTAAAAAATTTTTAAAAAAAACTAAAAGGAGAAAAAGATGAAGAAAATTTTAGTGGTTTTAATGGCGCTTTTCTTTGCAACAGGCGCTTTTGCGCAAAATGCCGGCGCTAAGTTTGATTACAATCTCTGGGGACTTGCTTATGGAGCAGCAGGTTCATGGGGAAGTGATGCAAAATGGGATTATCAGCATATTAGAGTAAGACCTATGTTTACAGCAGGGAATGAAAACATTAAGGGCGTAGTAAGATTGCAAATTGATGAGGGGTATGGCGGTAATGATTCTCCTGGTCCCCTTTCAAGTGCGGCGGATGATGCAGCAGGTCCGTTTGCAAGAAACAAGGCTGTTAAAGTACAATATGCATATCTACAAGCCAGCAATTTATTTATGCAGGGTTTATCATTTACAACAGGCATAGCACCCTATGACTATCCTCTTATTGCAGATACGGAGTTAGCTCTTACAGGCGTAAATTATGATTTCGGCATGGGTAATGTAACTCTTGCTTATGCGAAGGTGAATGAAGCTAATCGGTATGAAAAGTTTGGTAGTAAAGATAATGAGGATGTACAGGCATATATTATTGACGCTACTATAAAAACAGGCGTTGTTGACATCAGACCTGCTTTATTCTTTATAAATGCAGGGAAAGAATATATGCTTGTTTCTACGTATAACAAATTTAAAGTTTATATGGGGGCTCTTAATGCAAATGCAGATATGGGTATGTTCGGTTTTGACGCAACTTTCGCATATCTAAAAGCGAGCGGTAAAGATCCTGCTGGCGTCTTAGATAAACTTGATACATCAGGTTATGGCGTTGATTTAAATATAAATATAAAACCTGATAAAGGTATGGAAATAGGCGTATTCGGTACATATACAAGCGGTACTGA
>WRGT01000019.1 GCA_009787025.1 Spirochaetota bacterium | reverse complement strand
GTGCCATAATCTGTTCTCTCTAAATATGCTCTGCTTTTTATGCAAATTATTTTTCAATCCTGACAAATTTTATTTTTTCAACAGTCTCTGAAATTGTTTCCGTAAATTTTAAAGAACTAGCAAAAGAAAAATTAAAGGACAAATATGGTGAAATTGCCGGAGAAGAACGTTACTACGAGGAAGTATGCAAAATGTTCGGCGGAGAACCAAAGGAAATATGGAATTATGCTATTGACGATAACGGTAAGGAGAAGGCTATTTTGGTTCATTGTAAAATCCTTTCCTTATCTTCTATTGATCAAGATGAAGATTAAATTTGTGTAAAAGGGGCTGTCTGAGAAGTAACAAGAGTAAACGATAAGTACATACCTGCGTCATTGCGAGCGCTTCGGCTATGTTTCGTATAGATTGTGTAATCTGCGCGTGGCAATCCAGAGTTTTAATTTAGACCACTGGATCGCCGCGCCGAGTTTACACTGTCTTACTAACGAATTTAAAACAGGTTTCGCGATGACGCAGGTATGTAACTAATTGACTGCGTATTACTTATCAGACAGCCCCTCCGCATAAAAAATTACTTGCTGTTTATCCATTTCATCATTTTTCTAAGTTCAAAACCGACTTTTTCTATCTGATGATTTTTCTGTTCTTCCCTTATTTTATTAAAAAAGGGACGTCCCTTTTCATTCTCTTCAATCCACCTTTTGGCAAAAGATCCGTCCTGAATCTCGCTTAAGATTTTTCCCATTTCTTTCTTTGTAGCGTCGGTTACAATCCTTGGTCCGCTTACATAATCTCCATACTCTGCAGTATCCGAAACCGAATATCTCATATAATTAATGCCGCCCTGATAGAACAGGTCAACTATCAGTTTTAGCTCATGGAGACATTCAAAATATGCAATCTCCGGCTGGTAACCTGCCTTAACCAATGTTTCAAATCCGGCTTTAACAAGCTCTGAGGCTCCTCCGCACAAAACTGCCTGTTCTCCGAAAAGGTCGGTCTCGGTTTCTTCTTTGAAGGTTGTTTCAATAACGCCTGCCCTTGTTGCTCCTATACCGTCGGCGTATGCAAGAGCTGTCTGCTTTGCCTTACCTGTTGCATCATTATGTATTGCTATGAGCGCAGGGACTCCCCCCCCTTTCTCATACTCGCTTCTGACTAAATGACCGGGACCCTTCGGCGCTATCATAATTACATCAATGTCTTTTGGAGGATCAATTCTTTTAAAATGAATATTAAAACCGTGCGAGAATACAAGTGTTTTCCCTGCTTTCATAAACGGCTTAATATCTTCGTTATAGATTTTTTCCTGTATATGGTCGGGAGCAAGTATCTGAATGAGATCAGCTTTTTCTGCAGCCTCTTTTGCCGTCATAGGCTTGAAATTATGCGATACTGCAAGTTTGTAATTATCCGTACCTTCAATTTCTGCTATTATTACATTTAATCCGCTGTCTCTTAGATTTTGCGCTTGCGAATGTCCCTGGCTCCCATAGCCTATTACAGCAATTGTTTTTCCTTTCAATATACTGATATCGGCATCTGCCTCATAATACATCTTTGCCATATTTATCTCCTTGTATAGATTTTATAAAAATATAAGTTAATCCTTCTTCTTTATAAGCTAATCTTTTTCCTTTATAAGTCAGTCTTTCTCTTTTAGGATTGAGACAAGTCCTGTACGCATAGATTCTTTAATGCCATAAGGCGCGGCAAGTTCTATAAACCTGTCGATTTTTCCCGAATCTCCATCAACTGAGAATGTTATTGTCTTGAGAGATATATCTGCTACCTCAGCTCCAAAAAGGGTCGCAAGCTGAAGCACCTCTCCTCTCTTCGCAGCAGTACAGTTAAGTTTAATAAGGGCTAATTCTCTCTTGATCGACGCTTGCTGCGAATGATCGGATACCTTGATAATATCAATCAGCTTATGGAGCTGTTTTTTGACCTGTTCAATAATCCTGTCGTCACCTTTTACAACAATAGTCATTATTGAAATATCGTCATCTTCGGTCTTGCTAACTGCAAGAGAATCAATATTATATCCTCTTGCAGAGAAAAGTCCGGCAACCCTTGCTAATACTCCAAATTTGTTTTCAACTTTTACTGAAATAATATGTTGGCTCATTTTTTTTACCTATGCAAGTTCTCTCATTATAATATCTTTTAATGTTTTCCCTGCCGGAACCATCGGATAAACATTCTCTTCTTTAGATACCTTAAAATCAATGATTATAGGCTTATCTGTTATTTTCAGCGCTTTTTTAATTGCCGGCGCAACCTCTTTTTGTTCTGTAACCATTATTCCTTCGCATCCGTATGCTTCGGCGAGTTTAATAAAATCCGGCGCAAAATCAATACAGGTATGGGAATACCTCTTATCCCAAAATAGCTGCTGCCACTGCCTGACCATGCCAAGAAAACCGTTGTTGAGTATTGCAATAATTATCGGGAGTTTATGCTGCGCTGCAACTATCAGCTCTTGAATGTTCATCTGTATTGAACCGTCTCCGGCAATATCTATAACTCTTCTATCGGGTCTTGCTAACTGCGCTCCTATGGCGGCAGGGAGTCCGTAACCCATAGTTCCAAGTCCGCCTGATGATATAAATGTTCTGGGCTCTGTGTATTTAAAGAACTGCGCAGCCCACATCTGATTTTGACCTACTTCGGTTGTGATGACAGCTTTACCCTCTGTTAATTCATAAAACTGTTCTACTACATATTGCGGTTTTATTTCGCCCCCGTCTTTCATATCATATTGAAGGGGATGGTCCTTTTTTACTTTTATTAATTCTTCAACCCATTCGTCGATTTTCGGAGGATTTATCTCTTTATTCATCATTTTTAGTATTTTTTTACAGTCTCCTACAATAGGAATATCCACCAGAACATTTTTACTAACAGAAGCGGGGTCTATATCTATATGTATAACCTTTGCATGAGGAATAAAATCCGAAATTTTACCTGTTACGCGGTCGTCAAATCTTGCGCCGATTGCAATTAATAGATCGGAATGATGAACTGCATAATTAGCATAATATGTTCCATGCATCCCAAGCATGTTCATTGAAAGATTGTCTGTTTCGGGATATACGCCCATCCCAAGGAGAGTTGTAGTTACGGGGATTCCTGTTTTTTTAACAAATTCCCTTAACTCATCAGAGGAATTTGAGATTACAATTCCACCCCCGGCATATATTATGGGTTTTTTTGATGCTTCGATTAATTTACATGCCTTGGATATTTGTCCTGTATGCCCGTCATAGGTCGGTTTATATCCCCTTATTGATACGGTTGACGGATATTCAAAGTTATGCATTGAATTTGAAATATCTACCGGAACATCGATTACCACAGGTCCGGGTCTCCCTGTAGACGCAATGTGAAATGCCTCTTTTATTATTTTAGCCAGATCTTTAATATCCTGTACTAAGTAATTATGTTTAGTAATTGGTCTGGTTATACCTATAATATCAACCTCTTGAAAAGCATCATTCCCTATGAGGTTTGTAGATACCTGTCCTGTTATTGCAACTATCGGAACAGAATCAAGATGAGCTGTAGCAATCCCTGTGACAAGATTTGTCGCTCCCGGTCCTGAAGTTGCCAAAACTACGCCTGTTTTGCCGGAAGCCCTTGCATATCCGTCGGCAGCATGAATTGCGCCCTGTTCATGTCTGCTCAGTATAAATTTAATAGGAGCATTATAGAGTTCATGAAAAATCGGTATTACAACTCCGCCCGGGTATCCGAACATATATTCAACATTCTCTTTTATCAGCGATTCAACAATGATCTGAGAGCCTTTAATTTTCAAAACAGAACTCCTTTCTATTTTATAGAATATAGGACATAGAATTTAAAGTTTTTTGTTATAAAAATTTTGTCAATTTTTTTATTCAAATAATTTAAAAGCTTGATTAGATTGAAATCTATTTTGTATATGATTTAGAATGATTAACGATTTTATTGATATTGTATTTAAAAGAATTGTCGCTTTGAATTCTTTGCATAATCTGGATTCTATCCCTCTCTCTAACATTTTTTTTAAAGAGACAGAATCTCTTTTTGGTTTATCGCCTTATGAACTTAGTATTATAATTAAAATATTAAATGAATCGCATAAAATTTTTTCTATGGAGATAACAAGAGAAGAGTATGATAATAAAAAGGAAATAATATACGGATATGTTGATGCTGATATTCTCAACATAGAGAGATTACAGGGAGTATTTCATAAAGGATTAATGGATGAATATGAAAGAGAATATCATATTAGAAAGGGGTCACACCAAATAATAAGAGAACTTCTGCCGAATCTTAAAAATATTTCTAACTCTATTATAGGACCTCTTTTGAATAAATCTGTCATGCTTGACAGTTATCACTATCTTTTAGAAAAAAATCATGATGAATATACCGAAGAGTGGAAAAATGAACACCTTCAACAGCGGATTTTACTTTATGAGGGTCTTTTCAAAAAAAGTTCTAATAATGATAAAAATACAGAAAAAAATGATACAGCTAAAAAAAATACATCAGGGAAAGCAAGAGCTGTAGATTCTCCGTTTATTAATGATTTTACAGATCGTGTTAATAAAATATCAATAGAAAGAGCGCTGCATATTTACGGAGTTGATTTTTTTTCCAGAGTATATTTAAGAAAGTATAAGTTTTCATATATCTCTCAAGTTATTGAAACAGGAATAATTGACAGGAAAAGCGATCTGATTATAATTAGAGATATGCTAAAAAAGGTAAAAGATAATATTAATCAGGATAAAGAACTTGAAAAATATTACGATGATATAATGTCGCTTGACAGAAAAATAACCAGTAGTATAAACTACAGTACAAAGTAAAAAATTGAACAAAATAGTTTTATAAAGAAAGATCTTATATGAAAAAGCAATATATAATATTATGTCTATTTGTTTTTATATCACAATCGCTTCAGGCAAGGGAGTTTCTCAATACTGTCCTCCATCTTAATTTTGGCGGCATGTATTCATTTGCTTCAGGGGGAGATATTATAAAAGCTGAGGATCAGGCAGCAGACAGTCTAATCCCTGATAATCAAAGTACAAGCTACTATGAGACAGCGCTCTGTATAACACTTGATATTGCGCCGACAAAACCTATTATACTTGGACTGGAAGATCATGCAATAAAATTTGGTTTGAGAGGTTCTTATAAAATTCATTCTCTGCATCAGTCGATAAGTATGAATGATGAAAATACGGGCAAGATAATGGATTATCATTCTCTTATGATTGGTCCTGTTATTCATTATGCTCCGTTTATTGAGCCGTCAAATTTAAGCAAAGATTATACTGCAGGCGGAGGATTTACATTTTTTGCGCTTTGGGGTAAGATTAATGGAGATATGACTGCATATCCTGTATTAAGTGATAAAGGTTTAATGGCTAATTCCTCGTCTAAAGTTACAGGATATAAATGTGATATAGGTGTTGGCGCCGAATTAGCTTTATGTTCATTAAACATCGGTATTAATATTTACTATTCGTATACAAATATAAAAATGAAAGAAGAGATATATGCTAACATCGGAAGAAACGGTAATTTAAAAGAGGGTTGTTTTGAGGTTTATATAGGCATCCCTATTGAATCATTTATTGAACCTTTTATTCCGAATTTTTAATGTAATCATCCATAGATACATTTTTATTATACCACTCCTCTTTTAAATATTTTAAGATCAGTAAAAATGTTTTATTTTCAACATATCCGGGTATAACTGTCAGCGGTTTCATTTTATCATTAAAGAAAAGTGTTGTTGGAAAACCTTGCGCGCCTGTATGCATCATTAATTCATACGGGGTTAAATCTTTCTCCATAACTTTTATTTTACTATTCTCTTTCTCCGGATTAACTCTGATATTGATATAGTTTTCATTCATATATTGGGCAATTTCATTATTATTAAAGGTCTCCTTATCCATTTTTTTGCAAAAGGTACACCACTCGGTATAGAAAAATATTAGAACAGGTTTTTTTAAATCAGGATTCTTTTTATTATCATTGTTTTTAAATACAGTTGAAATATTTTCCCATTTAACCGATGAGTCTTTATCTCTTGCTGCAATCTTTTCATCTTTGCACGAAAAAGAACTTATAAGCAAGAAAATTGTCAGAATAACAATGTATCGTATTTTAAAAAACATTTTCTCTCCATGTGCAGAATTGGTCATTTTAATAAATGCTATAATAGCGAAACTTTAAATTTAATCAAGTAATAAAAAATATTATAAAAATATTTTATCCCTTGACTCAAATTGTACTGTGATTTATGAGATTATGGTGATTTTTTTATGTATAAACTGGGGCTGTAATAAAAGTTACATTTTACGTCATTGCGAGCGCTTCAGCCGCGTTTGAGTATAGATTGTGTAACATGCGCGCGGCAATCCAGAGCCTTAAATTTATACTACTGGATCGCCACGCCGAGTTTGCACTGTCTTACTAAAGAACTTAAAACACGGCTCGCGATGACGAAAGTATGTAATTGACTTTTGTTACAACCTCAAAATATAAGTTTGGATTAAACAATAAGGAGAGATATATGCCTGTAACATCTGATGAACTTAATCTCATAGCTCGCACAGTGAGAACATTATCAATGGATATTGTGCAGAAGGCTAATTCCGGTCATCCCGGGATAGCGCTCGGCTGCGCCGATATTGCAGCCGTACTCTGGGCAAAAATAATGAATTACAACTGCGAAGACACTGCATGGATAAACAGGGATAGATTTATATTATCGTCAGGGCATGGCTCTGCGCTCCTATATTCAATACTTCACCTTTCCGGTTATTCAATACCAATGGATGAGTTAAAGAGATTCAGGCAACTGGGGAGTTTAACTCCGGGTCATCCTGAGTTTAAACATACGCCCGGTGTAGAGACTACAACAGGACCGCTTGGTCAGGGTTTTGCTAATGCGGTTGGAATGGCACTGGCGGAAAAGTTATTAGCAGATGAATTCGGCGATATTATTGATCACTGCATATATTCACTCGCAGGCGACGGATGTATGATGGAAGGGCTCGCCTCTGAGGCTGCGTCGCTTGCAGGGCATCTTGGTCTTGGCAATTTAATATGTATATATGATTCCAACAGGATTACAATCGAAGGCTCGACTGATCTTGCATTTTCAGAAAATGTAAAGATGAGGTTTGAATCATACAATTGGCATGTGCAGGAGATTGACGGTCATAATTATGCAGAGATTGAGAATGCAATTCTTGAAGCGCAGAGAAAAAAAGACAGACCTTCTCTCATTATTGCCCATACTGTTATTGCAAAGGGAAGTGCAAATATGGAGGGTAATGAAGAGTCCCATGGAGCGCCCCTTGGCGAGAGTGAAGTAAAAGCATCAAAAGAAAAATTAGGCTGTAACGGCGATGTGAGCTTTGATGTTCCCAAAGAGGTTTATGAAATTTTTAACAGAGTCAGATCAGAGAAAAAGAGTATCTATGATTCATGGAAGGAGAGATATAATTCAATAATTCAAGGCAGTGTAAAAGATAGATGGAATAAATATTTTAACAAACCCGATATTGAAGGATTAAGGGCTATGTTCCCAAAATTTGATAAAGGATCAAAAACCGCCACAAGAGCCGCCAGCGGCAAGGTAATTGAAGTATTATACAACGAACTGCCGAATTTTATCGGCGGATCTGCAGATCTTGCTCCGAGCAATAAGACTATGGTAAAAAATATCAGTGAAAGCGGTAAAGGAAAATGGGGACGTATTATACACTATGGGGTGAGAGAAAATGCCATGGGATCAATCCAAAACGGAATTGCTTACTACGGAGGATTTATAAATTTTTCAGCAACCTTTTTTGTATTTATGGACTATATGCGTCCTGCTGTACGTATTGCAGCGCTGTCTAAATTACAGTCCATATATGTTTTCACACATGATTCAATATTTGTCGGCGAGGACGGACCTACCCATCAGCCTGTTGAGCATTTAGCAGTCTCAAGAGCAATCCCCAATCTCCATGTTATAAGACCATGTGACGCTGAAGAAACATGCGAGGCATGGTTATCCGCATTATCAAGGGATGACGGTCCGACATTATTGGCTCTATCCAGACAGAATCTTCCTGTAATTGAAAGAAATAATTGTTCCGCAAAAGATCTTCATAAGGGCGGATATATAATACACGATTATGACACATGCGATTTCGTTATACTGTCAAGCGGCTCAGAGGTTCATATATCTATTGAAGCTGTTAAACGTATTTTTAATGAAACCGGTATTAAGGGCAGAGTAGTATCTTTCCCCTGTCTGGAACTCTTTGATAAACAGAACGAATCTTATAAAAAAGACGTACTTGGCATAGATAAAAAAACGGTAGTAGTAGAAGCAGGAATAAAAATGGGATGGGAGAAATATGCAGGGATAGACGGACTGTATATTACAATAGAAGAATTTGGCAGCTCAGGTAATGAATCCGATCTTGCAAAATTCTTTGGATTTACCGTTGATAATATTTTTAAAAAGATCTCCGAGTACATGAAAGCGTAGTAATTTGTAATTTGTAATTTATACTTTACCAATTACCATTTATAATTTGTACTCTTCCCCATTTGTAATTTGTACATTGTACATTGTAATTTGTAATCTGCTTTTTTACCTTGCCATAACTACTTTATTATATTTATCTATTAAGACTTTGCCGTCAGACTGCCTGACAGCTTTTATATGCACATAGTAAAGACCTACTCCGAGTTTTTTACCTGTTTTGCTTGTTCCGCGCCATCCGTTCTCCTTTATATTCTGCCCCTTCGGACGCGGCGCATTATCAAGAAGCATAGCCACAGACCTTCCCTTTAAATCATAAACAGTAATTGTAACATATGCATCGTCTGTTAAGTAATATGCAGGATAAGCTACAGGGTTTTTATCTGTTATAACATTATTCAATACTCTCGTGGGCCACGGTTTAGTATTAACAGGGGAATTTATTATTT
>WRGT01000018.1 GCA_009787025.1 Spirochaetota bacterium | reverse complement strand
AATTCATCTTTAGCAAGTTCGCTTTTATTATCTTTTTTGTCATTAATAGCCTGATCTGTTAATGTTTCATCTAAGTCAATATCAAGACTATCAATATCTATTGTTAAATCATCAGAGCCGGTCTCAGCCTTATTAGATTCAACCGATGGTTCAAAAGTTTTATCTGATTCATTGTCTGAGGTAATATCATCGTCTGAGGTCATATCCATGTCGTCTAAAGAAATAATCAAATCATCATCGGAGATTGTTTTTGTTTTGTCTTTACTTTTCTTATTTGCCGAATCATCATATGAAGAATTAATTATATCATCGTTAATTAGATGATCGTCTCCTTCGGATATTAGATCAATGTCGCCAAAATCATCAATGACAGCATCTCCGTCATCTTTAACAATGTCCGTATCTTTTTCTAATTCAATGTCAAATTCATCTGCCGGAAGAGTGTCTGTTTCTTCTAATTCAAATGCAGATGCCTCTTCAAAGATACTTTCATCTTCTTTTTTACTTGCCGGTTTGTTATTTACAGGTTCTTCAAATATTGAATCATCACTCTCAATATCATGAATATTTTCCGATTCCTCAATCTCAAGATTTAGTTTTCTATTGGCGCCGCCGGATAGTTTTGTTTCATTTAAGTCAGCCTTAATATTATCTTTTTCTTTGATTTTATTATTGACAATATTTTCATTGCTGCACTTAGGGCATGTGAAAGCAAATATTTTATTTGCTACTTTATCGTCATCAACAGAAAACGCAGATTCGCAATTATTACACCTGACAATCATTTCATACTCCTGCTATGTTATCTGCCTGAGAAAAATTTTTCATTGAGATTATTCTGAATAATTATCGGTGATATTAGAAAGAACAGAGCCATAAACCATTTCATGTCCCTTCCGTTAATTATTTCCGATTTCTGCATATATCTAAAATTTATGTAAATACTCCAAATTCCTGCCGTGAAGACAGTTAGTATAATATTTGTTACGGGATCATCGCCGAAAACTTTGCTGACTCTTGCAAGCCACCAAAAGTAATAGAGACCTCCCGTAAGTATAATTAACAAAAACATTACTGCAATGTTATTTTCAGGAATATATTCATCCATACTGTTTACCCTTAGCGCTCAAAATTGGGAATTACTGCCATTTAAAATAAATAGATATATACTTTTTCTATTAACGGTATTATTTATATAATATTTTAACAATTTTTATACAAGCATTTATTAATTGCTTCAACTTTATCCTTATATAGTCGTCTTTTCGGAATTGCCAAACAGGCTGCCGTTTTTATCTTTAATACATGAAAATTGACTTATTCCTAAAGCAATTGTAATTGCTGTAATAATGACGCCTTTATTTATAAATTTCATATTGCATCCTATTCAAAATGGTCTTTTTTATATCTATTTGTACGCCTCTGTTCTTCTTCAATTTCTTTTCTGAAAATAAATTTATCATCATATGAACCGTCAGGTTGTACAGCCCTCATATCTATCCAAGGCGGCTTTTTTTTCTCTTTACAATTGAATATTAAAGCGGCTAATATAATCAAAAAGGATACACTAATAAACTTTTTCATTTTAAGCGCCTATAATCTATAATAGTCATTAATCTTACTTGAATATATCAATATATAAAGTGAGTATGTAAAAATTCAAATAGTTTTCAATATAAAAAATTTTTTTAATTTTATCAATGACGGATTATTAACCAAAACAGAATAAACAGAATGATTAGGAAGGATATTTCATATAGAGTTGAACCTGCAAAAGATGGGAATATGACTTTAATTGTTAATAGAAACGGTAAAGAGACCCCATTTCACAGCAGAATGAATCCGTTAAAAGAGGGTGAGGCGAGCAGTTATAATCTTAATCCCGAAAAATTTGATCTGTTGATTATTCTTGGGTGCGGTCTTGGATATAGTTTAATTAAGTTCAGAGAGCAGATTAGAAGATATAGCCGTATAATCATTATAGACTTTTTGTATAATATTGAAAATGAAATTATTAAAAACCCTCATACATCCTTCCTTGTAAAAGATGGGAATGTCAGATTCCTTTCGGGCTTTGACCTTGATGACATTCATGGAACGCTGTCTCAAATAATAGATATTGACGAATTTAAAGGTATTCAAACGATTGATCACAATCCCTCTTTAAGATTTATGCCCGATTATTATGATAATATAAAATCCATAATTAAAAGTATAATCAATAAAAAAGCCGGCAATCAGGCTACAATAAGAGCCTTTGGTAATCTTTTTATCAGAAATGCTATAAATAACATCGGCAATCTTAGTAATGGTAAATATATATCAGATCTTGCAGGTAAATTTAAAGGGAGAAGGGCTGTTATTGTCGGATCAGGTCCATCTCTGGAGGATCATATTGAGAGATTAAGATTTTATCAGGATAGATTGTATCTTATTGCAGTAGATTCGGCTCTTTCGGTTTTGCGGCGCTTTGACATAAAGCCGGATTTTGTAATATCAATAGATCCGCAGGGGCGAATAGGGGAACACTTTCTTGGTCATGAATTATTTGATTCTATACATATATTTTCCATAGTCTCTCCCCCCGAACTTGTAAGACGATACAATGGTTTTATTTCACTAAACAGCCATCCCGTATCTCAAATAATTGGTGAAATGTTCAGGCTGACAAACAGTTCCATAGATTCGGCAACAGGCTCTGTGGCAGGTGATGCTTTTATGCTTGCGCTTATATGCGGATTTGAATCCGTTGCAATGACAGGTTTTGATTTTTCATTTTCAGACAATATAATTTATGCAAGAAATACGGCTTATCAAAACAGGTATGCCTGTTATTTTAATAACAGGTTTAATACTCCGGAGACCTTTAATGCGTCATATATTTTTAAGTCGAGCAGGTCATTAATAGTGGAAGAGCGCTACACAAGGAGGTCCTTTGTGAATTACAGAGATTCGCTGAATAACTTAATCAAAGAGAATAATTTTAAGAATGTTTATACTGTAAACAAAAAGGGACTTAAACTTACAAATACAAAGGATATGGATTTTGATACATTCATGAAACTCCCCGCATTAGATAATGAAAATAAATCGGAATATATTCATAAAATCAATACCGGAAATTCTACCCATACATTTAATGTAAAGACGGTTAAAGATAAATTGTCCGATGAAATGATTTTTAATGAGATGGTTGAAGCATCACTTGGTGCAAATTTATCTGCTGATAAAAAGAATAAAATTATTTCGCTTATAGAAAATATTTGAAGGAAATATTTAAAGAGAATATTTAAGATTGGTAAAGAGTTGTTATGATTATAGAATTTTATAATATATAAAGAAATATTATTTAAGGATATATGTTATGAGAGTCGGCGTTACTGGGATTTTTGCATCAGGGAAAGGTACGGTTTGCGAGATGTTTGGAGAACTCGGGGCTGAGGTTATTGATACTGATATTATTGCAAGAGAGATTATGGAGCCTGAACATGAGGCGCTAAAACAGATAATTGAAAGGTTTGGTTCTGAGTTTATTAAAAGTGACGGAACTTTAGACAGACGGGGTTTTGCTAACTCCGTATTCGGCAATAATGAGAAGGTGAAAGTCTTAAATGAGATTACCCATCCTGCCATAAAAAAGACAGTAATTGAGAGAACATCCGATAATAAAATATATATGATCAATACCCCTTTGCTTTTTGAAGCGGAATTTGACAAATTCATGGATTATAATATTGTAGTAACAGCAAATGAAGGTCAGGTTCTATCACGGGGAAGTAAAAGAGATAAAATTTTCGAAGATGAAATAAAAGAGAGATTAAAACATCAAATTCCGCTAAATGAAAAAATCAAACTTGCCGATTATATCATAGATAATTCAGGTTCAATTGAACATACTAAAAGGCAGGTTGTTAATCTATGGAAAATTTTGATCCAAAGCCGAATGGAGTAAAAGAAAAAAATCTATATATAGTTCATCTTGACACTCCTCGAATCATAATCTTATCATCTGTTATTATTGGAATTATAACTGCGGCATTCCTTTTGGGGATGACTTTTGTGAAAGATGATAAATCGGATTCAAGAAATATTGCCAACAGCAGCATTAATTTTGATGAAAATCGGGCGGTTGATATTATTCGATCTGACATACCTCCGGTGTCAATAGTCGGAGATGACTATAACTCGGTTGATGATCAAATTGTATCTACAGATGAAAATAGAAGTAATGCACCTGTTAAAGGCGATGTATCTGTTAATAAAGAGAATAAAACATCACAAGGTAATAATATAGCTTCAGTAAAAGATGAAATTAAACACGATAAGGAGGATATCCTCACAAATGCGAACATTAAGGAAATCATTTCTCCGGCGGGTGAAAAAGACAGACCTGCTAAGCAAGAGAAGAAAATTGCAAAGAATACTGGCGATAATAATAAAAAGGTCGCAGTAAAGGACAATAGAAAAGATGATACAAAGCGTGACAATGTAAATGGGAAAAGTAAGGTCTATGGGGTATCACGTAATACCGAGGTCAAGAAGAATCAGGGATCATTTGCCGTACAGGTAGCATCTTATGATACTATGTCGAAAGCAGAGCATGAAAGGGAAGTTTTAAAATCTAAAAAGTATGATGCTTATATTGATAAGGGTTTGGTAAACGGAAAGAATTATTTTAGATTAAGGGTGGGACCTGTATCTTCCTCAAAAGAAGCTAATAATCTTCTTGGCGAATTACAAAGCGATTCCCGTTATGCAGAAAGTTACATTGTCATGGAATAGGTATTATTTAAAGATTATTTATTAAAAGCGACATATATATTGTCGCTTTTTTAATACATAGCAGATGTTTATTTGAAATTATTTTTTCTCCGGAGATTGTTATGTACTCAATATTCAGCGCTACTAAAAATCTTGTAATGAAGATAGATTCATATATTGATCTTGTGGGAGAGTCTGTCCTTCACTTTGAAGAGGGTGTAAAACTTTATCTGTCGGGAAAAGAGGATGAGTTTAATGAGAGATTAAATATCATTAAGATGCTTGAAGGACGCGCTGACGGTTTGAGACAGGATATTGAGGCGCAGCTATATGTGCAAACGCTTATACCCGAATCAAGGGGCGATGTTTTAGAGATACTTGAGGAAATGGATGCTATTATAGATTTTTCAAAATCGATAATGTTCGATTTTTTTATTGAAAAGCCGGCTATCCCTGATGTGCTTCACGACAGAATAAAAAAACTCACCGAGATTGCGGTTAATACTACACAAGCCCTTGTTCAGGCAACGAGATCATACTTTTATGATGTAAATTCGGTAAAGGACCATCTTCATAAAGTATCTTTTTTTGAAAATGAATCCGACAATATTGCTGATAAGGCTAAGAGAGAGATTTTTGATCTTGATATTAAATTGAGCAGAAAGCTTCATATAAAGAATTTTATTGTTTTAATTGATACAATTTCAGATACTGCCGAGAAGATCGCAAATAAAGTATCAATAGCAGCTATTAAAAGGATAGTCTAATGTGGCTGTTGGTTTTTTTATCAAGCGGACTCTTCCTTGGATGGTCGGTTGGCGCTAACAATACGGGAAATGTGTTTGGAACTGCTGTCGGCTCAAAAATGGTCAGCTTTAAAGTCGCGGCAACTGTGAGCAGTATCTGTCTTGTGCTCGGAGCGCTTTTGTCCGGCGCAGGCACAACATCAACGCTTGGTAAACTCGGTTCTGTGAATGAACTTGGCGGCGCTTTTATTGTGGCGCTTGCAGCAGCTGTTGCAATTTTTGGCATGACCAGATTTAAGCTTCCCGTATCAACCTCGCAGTCCATAGTAGGAGCCATAATAGGCTGGAATTTTTTTGCAGGAGCAATTACAGATTATGAATCGTTAACCAAAATTGTTTTCAGCTGGGTTGTAGCGCCTGCGGTCTCCGGCGTTTTTGCCGTCATAACATATATTTTAGTAAAGAAATTATTATCGCGCATAAAAATTCATATACTCTACCTTGATTTTTATAACAGGCTTGGTCTGATACTTGTCGGAGGATTCGGCGCATATTCATTAGGGGCAAACAATATTGCTAATGTAATGGGGGTTTTTGTCCCCGTTGCTCCGCTTAGACCTATTGACACGCTTTTTGGAACAATATCAGGCAGCGAGCAGTTGTTCATAATGGGCGGGATTGCCATGGCTGTAGGCGTATTCACCTATTCAGGTAAGGTTTTGCGGACAGTCGGTAATAACATTATGCCTCTCACCCCATTAACGGCTTTTATGGTTGTTTTTTCATCTTCAACTGTTCTGTTCCTTTTTTCATCACAAAGCTTAGAGAAGTTTTTGATTATGCTTGGGCTTCCAACAATTCCATTAGTTCCAATAGCCAGCGCTCAAACTGTTATTGGAGCTATAATAGGGATAGGTCTATATCAAGGCGGAAAAGAGATGAATTTTCGCCTCATAGCTAAGATTGCTTCGGGATGGATTACTGCGCCGGTTATTGCCTGCGTGGTGAGTTTAATATCCCTTTATATAATTCAAAATGTCTTTAATCAACCTGTATATAAACCTGTAAGTTACAAAATGTCTTATGAGGTAGAAAAAAGATTGATATCGGAGGGGATCGTTTTTGAAAGGATGGATTTATTAGTTGATCAGGAGTATAAAAATGCTGCAGAGTTTCAATCTGCATTGAAAGATTATGCTCTGGGCGATTCGGATATAAAAAGGGTTACCGAGCTTTCAGCGTTAAGGAATTTAACCGTAAATACAGATCTGATTCAATTTGAAATTAATGACGGCTGGTTTACTCATGAGCAGAGTGAAATTTTGAAAAGACTAAACGGCCAGAGCTTTAAATATGCCTGGGAACTGCGTGATGCCTTAGAGGCATCAGGAACTGACTGGAGACTAAAGGATAACATAAAGAATAACAGCTCAGAGCATAAACAGATCAATAAAGATATAAATTCAAAATTTGATTATATATGCAAGAAGTTTTGATGTAGGCTCTGACCTTGAGGCGTTTTTTTGATGGTATATGGCGGGAGTTTTTGATGGTATATGGCGGGAGAAGAAGCTCTGGGCATGTACGGGTATGGTGAAAAACAGTATCATAGTATCATGCTCTGGGCTTTTGCTGAATTTTACTGGGAACTTTTATCCCAAAAGCACTTATTAAATCAATTTTACCTTAAATTCAATACCAATAAGTAACTTTATTCTAATTTTAATGATCTATTTTGTAAAAATAACATGCTTGTATCATATAATTACAGTATGTAGTAAAATCTAGGCATAAGGGAACATGACCATCTTCTGAGGTCATAAACTTAAGGCCCGAGTTAAATATTACAGATACCTATATCAAAAATATAATCCTATTCTCTTAAGATAGTCATCTTCATATTGAAGGAGTTTCTTCGCACACTCGACAAAACTATCTCCTAATTGATAAAAGTAATGATGTAATGTAATCTTTATTGGTAATTCATAATTTTCTATTAAGTAGCAGTTTATGAAACCTATATAATTCTCTCTGGGATCACGGCTTAGACCTTTTTTTACAGGATTATATGCAATATACCATATAAGCCGGAATAAATATGCTTGAGGATTATCAGACTCTTCAATGATAGTACATCCATATCTCTCATTCCAAAACGGTCCTACTCTTCCTGTTCCTCTATTATACTTTTCAGCAGTTCTTGCCTTAATATACTGCATTATGAGGTTTATTGTAGCTTCATCTTTCAGTGTTCTAATGATTAAATGAAAGTGGTTATCAACAATTTCAGCAGCAATAAGTTGAAAAGAATACTTGAGCTGGCACATTTTAATGGCTTCAATGAAACGTTTTTTTGCAAATTTTTCTAATAGAAATTTATTTAAGCCCTGGCATCTTGAATAAGTGTGGTATGTAACTTCCTGCATGATTTTTCTTGGTTTTGCCATTATTTTCCTCCTAATATTAGTAAGCGTTTTTTACTAATACGATTGATTTAGAGAAAAATTAAAAAAATTTGAGCCCAGAGCATTTTTTTTGATGGAGTTTAGGTGTTGGGCCAGAGCCTCATATTTTCGTACACATAAAATAGGTGCGGAGAGACAACATCATAAACTTAAGGGAAGAAAGAATGAAGTAGTTCCGATAATAAGAAGAAGGAGCAATGGCAGGAATTGGAGTTTATGAACGAA
>WRGT01000017.1 GCA_009787025.1 Spirochaetota bacterium | reverse complement strand
GCCGTGTTTTAAATTCGTTAGTAAGACAATGTAAACTCGGCGTGGCGATCCAGTGGTAAAAATTAAGACTCTGGATTGCCACGCGCAGGGTACATTGTCTATACTCAAACATAGTTGAAGCGCTCGCAATGACGCAGGTATGTACTTATCGTTTACTCTTGTTACTTTTCAAACAGCCCCTTTTATAATCAGAGTTCTACTATATAAATAATTCTCTATTTTAACATATTTCCAATGTTTGTATTAGCGCTTTTGGCTTCTTTAATTATGCGTTCAATAGTCTCTTTAACTGTCGGTATATCATGTATCAATCCGCAGCACTGCCCTATTAACTGAACACCCTTAACATCATAATCTCCGGCTTCGGTAGCAGCTTTGATTTTATCGAACGCAGTAGCCATTTGAGCAAGAGTAATCATTTTGCCCGGCTGCGCTAACATGCCAAGCATGATTTTCATTACAGGCAGATCAAGAGCTTTAGCAATCCTTGGTCCGACTATTGCAGCCTTGAAAAGATTCATGCCTGCCTTAATAGATTTTTCCGAGGACTTCGATTTAAGCACGCGGCACCATAATCCGTCAAAGCGATTAGAATAGAGAGTATCTTCTACGTCTGCATCAAGATGCGCCTGTTTTGTCCTTGGATGAACAGGACTCTCCTTAGTTGTAGCAAGCCTTGTACCCATTGCAACTCCATCTGCTCCAAGAGCAAGAGCTGCTGCAAATCCCTGACCTGTACTAAATCCGCCTGCAGCAACAATCGGCACATCTACCTTCTCTCTTATAAACGGGATAAGGCACAGGTTTGCAACCTTTCCTCCGTGCGCTGCCGCTTCATAACCTGTTACCTGAAGCGCATCAACGCCGCCCTTAACTGCAGCAAGGGCGTGTTTTTCATTAACAACAGTCTGTATCACCTTCCCGCCATATTTATGTACTCTCTTTACTATAGCATCCGGTTTACCAAGGGACACATTTATTACAGGCACCTTCATATCAATAAGCACTTCCAGATTTTCTTTTGCGCCCGGCATAAGAAGTGTTGCTCCTGCGCCAAATGGTTTCTTTGTAAGCTCTCTTATCTTTTTTATTGATGCCTCTGTCTCCTTTGTAGAAAGGGGACCGGTTGCAAGCCACCCAATTCCGCCTGCATTACATACGGCAGCAACAAGTTCAGGCGTACTTATCCAGCTCATACCCGGAAGCACTATCGGATACTTAATACCAAATAGTTCGGTTATTCTTGTTTTCATCGTTTATACTCCTTTTTTATTCAAATTCGTTTTTTAAAAACTCAATTGCCTCTTTGCACCATTCAATACGCCCTGTTTCAAAACTTATGCCGCTCCGCAAGTTCAGGTAACGGTATTTCCCTTTTTCCGACA
Source organism: Spirochaetota bacterium (assembly GCA_009787025.1). Classification (GTDB taxonomy): domain Bacteria; phylum Spirochaetota; class UBA4802; order UBA4802; family UBA5550; genus WRGT01. Next base: position 6,689 of record WRGT01000017.1, on the reverse strand, counting down.
GAGACTTAATATCCGAAAAAAATCTTTTTTCAAAGTCGCGAAATAATTCTAACCGCTCTTCATGAATTTTTTTCAGCTCTTCAAGCTCTTCAAGCAGAATATTAACAGGTACCAGGTAACCTACATACATCTTGATGAGCATATCTTCTTTTATCGGAGTCGGCTTTGACGGAAGCGCAATCCAGTCTATAAGGTGCCGGCGGCCTTCATTGGTAACAGTATAAATTTTCTTGTCAGGTTTATCTCTCTGCTTAACAAGCTCAGACGTAACCATTTCATCTGTTTCAAGCTTTGCCAACTCCCTGTAAATCTGTTGATGAGTTGTTTTCCAATAAAAACCGATAGAACTATTAAACTCCTTTGCAAGATCATATCCGCTGCAAGGCTTTCCTTTTCCGACAAGTGTTGCAAGGATTGAATGAGATAAAGCCATATCTATTTAGTCATAGAGCATCTGCAATTGCCGAATGCCCCGCCTCTATATATTTAAATCATCTGTTTATTCAACTTGTTGCATATAAATGCACAACCAAATAATGTCAAGGAATATTTTTTTAATATTATACTGTATATATTTGCAATTAATCCACTAACTATTTTGTAAGCATAAAATTTATCAAAACAGCGTAATCTTAGCATAGAAATCCGTAAAAAACTCACAAATAGATCAATGGTAAAAATATGTGAAGCGGATTCATCCCTTTTCGTTTAAAATCATCCCTGCCAATTACAGTTATTACCGCAAGATGTTATGAAAAAAATTTATTGCTGGACTAAAAAACAATATTTGATATAATAAGATTATTAACGATTTTGTATATATGATACTAAACTTAAGCATTAAATAATTATTGCAGTAACTTATAGAAGAGGAATAGATTATGTTCTCGGCAATCCTGTATATTGTTTTTGCGCTCATGTCAATAGCAATAGTAATATACTTAACATATAGATTCAGATTAAACCCATTTTATATATTAGTTCCGGTCTCATTAATTCTCAGTATGATTATAGGGACATCACCGGCAAACACCATCTCTACAGTAAAAGATGCCTTTGCCAGAATAGCAGGGAATTATGCCATATTGATTATCGCCGCTACTGCAATTGTAACTATAATGGAAAAGACCGGCGGATCCATCTCTATTGCTAATACTATTATTCAGTTTGTCGGCAAAAAAAAATCCCCAGCCGTTATAACAGCTGTTGGGAGCGCCCTATCTGCATGCTCTCCATCTGAAGCAGGATTTATTATCTTTGCGCCTTTAACAAAATTTATAGAAAAAAAATCCAAAAGAAAGCTTGGAGTCATCACCATTGCATTGGCAACAGGCATCTACACAGTCCATGCCATGATCCCGCCCTCATTCGGTCCGCTTACAGCAGCAGGTAAGTTAAATGCAGATATTTGGAGTTTTTTCTTAATAGCAATTATAGCCTCAGGTTTAGGAATCACTGCATCATATTTTTGGTGTAAATTCTTTATATCTGCGGATACTAATATTACAGACCAATTTTCATACAGAAAATATGATTTAGACAGAGATATACCCTCCTTTAGAATTTCAATTCTACCAATTGTTGTTCCAATACTGTTAATTACAATGCGCTCTCTTTCAGTAGCTCCATCTAAACCATTTGGAAGCGGAAAAATAGCTGCTTTCTTTGAGTTTTCCGGTGATCCATCCGTAGCAATGCTTATTGGACTTCTCACATCACTCCTGTTATTGAAAAGAACGGATTTTGGCAAACCTTTTACAAACTGGATGGCTGAGAGCATTGAGAAATCATCTAAGTTGATTATTATAGCATGTTCTGCTGTTGTACTTGCAGATGTTCTTACATTACCATCATTGGCAAAGACTATCTATGATAATTTTATATTTACAGGGATAGGCTTGCTCCTGCCCTTCTTAATCTCAGCAGCTATAAAGATAATCAGCGGATCGCCTGTTACAGCCATTATTACAGCATCTACAATCTCCGCTGCTTTTATACAGTCCGCCGGTTTATCCCCTCTATTCACTCTGGGAGCTGTTGCTGCCGGCTCAGTGATTGCATCACACGCAAACGATCCCTATTTTTGGGTTGTATCTCAGCACAGTGATTTTAATACCGATGATTTATACAAATATTTTACGACATCAACTATAATTGCGAGTATAGCATCATTTATAACCATATGGCTCATGTCATTAATCTTTTAAAAAAATAAATTAAGACTCATACTCAAATTCTGTCACTTTTCAATAATCGCATCATATTTTGCATCTTTATAAGGAGATTGATTGACCATCTTTTTAAAATTATATAATGTGTTATAAGGAATATCAACGAGCGCGATATTGACAAGCGTCTCAGGCACAGAGCCGCCGAGTTCGGAATGCGCCCTATAGGTAACTCTTAATCTGCCATTGCCAAGAGGTTCAATCATCCAATAGCCATTTAATTTTGTCATCCTTACCTTTTTAGAGTTTACAGGAATATACTCCGGCAAACCTGTTAATGTTATTGTCACAACCGCTGTTTTTTTATCTTGAGATATAACAGATTTTACAGCAATATCCCTATCATCAACAGGCCATGGAGAAGAGGTTACATTATATGTTATCCGCTCATAGTCATTCTTTTTATATAGAATTTTTGCCTCACTGCAGCGATACATCCACCGTGTATATGAACCTGTATCATCTAAAAGCGCAAGGATTGAAGATATACTGCCCTGTACCTCTGTTACGGCTTTAAACTCCTTTATTGCAGAACCTGATACAGGTCTAACAAAAACTTCAATCGCGTTAGAACTCTTCACTCTCTCCCATTGGCTTGCTGCTATTGAAGGCAAAATTATTGAGGGCAAAATTACTGCCGATAAAATAAATAACACCGGTACGGATACTTTTTTAATTTGCATTGATATGTCCTTAATTTGGATTAACTTAATTTATTAATTAATTATTTATTTATTCCCCAAAAACCGGTTATAAGGTTTTACTTTCATACTTTGGCTTTCGAAGCCCCAGGTCAACCATAACGCCGTAAGTCAATGCTAAACGAAGGTTCTTTAAAAAAACTTCTTTACCTTTGTCGTCCATAGAATTATTTTTAGTTCTCCCTTCCCATAAATATTCTGTTTTTAACAAAACATGCTCTGTTGACGGATTTTCGTTAAATGCCTTAACAATTGCATCTCTAAACTTATGCATAAAATCAAAATGATCATCTATCGTAAAATTAATATCTTTTTCACCTGTGAGCATACCAAAATGGCATAAACCTACAATTTCCGGTTTCATGTTTTTTATTTTACCCATACTGCTAATGTAATCATCAAACTTAAAATTCGGCGGCATGGATGTCGGCGTAGAGAGTATTCTGTCATCGGTATAAACCGTGCCTATTGCCTCTCCGGCAAATGTAAAAATTGTTCTGTCATTACATATAACAGACGGCGAACAGTGATCCGGCGAATGACCCGGTGTGTGGATCAGCTTTATCCTTGCTCCGTCTGAAAATTCAATCGGAAGAAAATCATCAAATTCAACAATATGAAAAGCCTCATCAGGTATATAATCCATTGTGCCTACAAAATTACCGAATGTAGTCCTTGCGCCGGTTAAATGTCCCTCTGCATTTTGAAGATTCTTTTTTGTTATACTGTTTGTATATATTCTGAAATTTTTATTTATATCTTTCATCCTTTTCCATAACTCGGAACTTCCTCCGCCATGGTCAAAATGGTAATGGCTCAAAACAATCCCTTCAAGATTCTCTAAAGATATGCCATGCCTTACAAGCGAGTTAAGTACCGCATCAACACAGTTAGACGTTCCTATATCCATAAGTAACGATTTCTTTCCGTCACTATAACAGAATACGCTTGTTACATTATTTGAATTAAACTGCATTGTATCAATAAGGTAGATGTTCCCATACCTGCCCTCTCTCTGTTCTAAAGCCATTTATAGACCTCTCTTAATATAAAAATTTTTATATATATTTTACAATAATTATTGCATAAAAATATACTGTAATAACACAAACATTAATCCCTCAAATCTCCTTATTACACATACTTTCTCATTCCAGATTAAAACCAACTGCCGATTCATTTTTACATTCTCGCTTTAAATTTTTCAACTTTTTTTATTATATGAGCGCCATGTTGATTCCACTTTGTAAAGATGCAATGCGGCTTTAATTCGATCTATCCTTACAGAGATCTAAACACCTCTTTGCTTTTACCTCACACTTATCAGAACATACATAAGGACTCTTAATCTCAGAGCTGCCAAAGTCGTATGAAAAACCAAAGGTGTTATATCCGCCGCAGGATTCAATGCAGTCACGTCTTGCATATTCACAAACCTCTTCGCACTTTGTATAATCTGCAATATTAACGCCGGAGCATGATATTGATATTATAATAATGCAAAAAAACAGCATACTCCAAGTGATGTATAAGTGATTTAAAAGTGCCTTCATCATAATAAACACCTGCATTATTTGTATATATCCTCCATATTCAGTATAAAACCATAATTTGTAAATTTATTAAATTATATTTTGTAAATTTACGACAATTTCATAGTATGTTTATATTTATTTTATAATTGACTAAAAAGGCTAATTATTAAATAGTTATATTAAATAATTAATGCAGGAGAACCAGATGGAGTGGTTTGAGCAAAAGAACAGACAGATGAAACTCTTAATGGTTTATGCTTTATGCATACTTTTCCATCCGATTTTTATGTTTGGAATATTTATTTTATCAATTAGCGGAAAGCGGCCATTAATGCTGATTATTTTACTCCTTGCATGCGTGCTTATAATCTGCTCAATAGCTATTTTAAGTTATTATATTCTTTTAAAAATGTTTATACAATTATTTGATGAAGATATAGAAGATGAAGATGGGAAAAATGAAATTATAGTAGATGAAGACAGCGCAAATTTAACAAATAAACTGCCTATTATTGGATGTTCCATATTATTAGCTGCAACAACTATAACCTCTATTATATATCCAATAATATATTATAAATATGATATGATTTTTACAATTAGTCAAGTTGCTTTCTTTTCCATTATTGGTATATTGTTATCTATTGCAATAACACTTGCACTCTATGCTGTAATAAAAATGATACTGTATCCATTAAAAGATATTACAGGCTTCCAACCGCTTACTGTCTCAGGAAAACTGCTTACTCCGATTTTAGCCTTTACAACAATAATAATACTTATAGCACAAGCATCCATATACAGAATCAGTGTAAAAAGAGTAATTGATCGTTATGATGAAGTAACCACCTATGAGCTTCGAGAGATTAAAGGAGAATTTGATTATTTATTTAATTCTATAACCACCGAATTATCTTCATATTTAAATTTAATATCCCCAAGCAGGATGCCGGCACAAGAAGCATTTAATAATATGGATTATCTTTTTAAAAACAGAATTAACAAAGATATTGAAATACTTTTGATTGTAAATAGTGAAAGGATAGGCTATACCAATACAAAACAAGCCGTTGATCTTTCCGGTAGAAAATATGTCCATGAGATGTTCAGTAAAAATTCAATAATATGGTCAGATCTTATTATAAGCAAAATTACAGGCGAGAATGCGATTGTATGCGCAGTACCGACTTTAGCAAAAGGTGTTGCAAACTCAGGCATAGTAGCTCAGATAAATATAAAATCAACAACAGATTTTATTGATAAAAAAAATGTCGATAATAAGGGAAGGAGATATGTCCTGATAGACAGTATAGGCAAAATAATCTACCATCAAGATCAGAGACTCATTGGAAAAATTATTGGCAAAGATGTCACTGATGATAATAATCAAAATATGACCGAGTACATTTTAAGTAAATCTGAAGATTTTCACAGCTATAGAATTGGCGGAGAGAATGTACTCATGAAAAAATCTCAAATAGCCAGTACAAGCCATCAAATATTACAAATAAACAGTTTAACGATTCTTCTTGACACCATCAACGCAACAATAAGAAGCATCCTGATTGCGGTACTTGCTGTAATAACTACCGTAAGCGCAGTAGTATATAAAATCGGAGTAACCTTTTCAAAACCTATACATCTTACAGCGAGAATACTGGAAAGACTCTCTGAGGGTAACCTTGCAAATCAAAAACTTGACGAAACATATGATGAATTTGGTAATATGATTCATAATCTAAACATATTCCAGGATAAAATAAAAGAGGTAATTGACTCGGCAATGGTCTCGTCAAACAGTCTTGCAGTATCAGCAGAAGAGATGGCTTCAACAAGCTCCAGCCTGGCAGAGAGCGCGCAAAATCAGGCTGCTGCCGTAGAAGAAGCTACAGCTTCACTTGAAGAAATGTCTGCATCTAATGAATCAATTGCAGACAGTTCAAAAATACAATCCGAACATTCAAAAAGCACATATAAGGCTATGGAAGAATTAGGTAACATTATCCGGTTAGTACATAATGACGCCACAAGCGCTCTTAATGCGGCAAATATTACGGCGGTTGAGGCTTCGAAAGGGAGCAGCCTTATGCAGAATACCATAGATGGTATGAAAAGTATAGAAGAGAACTCGCAGAAAATCGCTGAAATGGTTACATTGATCAGGGATATATCAGATCAGGTTAACCTTCTGGCGCTTAATGCTGCAATTGAGGCAGCTCGCGCAG
>WRGT01000016.1 GCA_009787025.1 Spirochaetota bacterium | reverse complement strand
TATACCGGCCCTGTTAATGCCAATGTCTCCGGCTGGCGCGTTCAGCGCGGCGGGTCGAACAACGCCAGTGACTTTCAGTTGCGTTCGGCTTATCGGGGCAGCGGCGCTCCGAACAGCAAGCAAATCGGCGTAGGCTTCCGGGTTGTCCGTCGCTAGTTCTGCGGCTCAGGAATAGGCAAAAGAGTCCGTTTTTGCGAAATGCCCGTCGAAGCGACGGTAAGGAATGAAAAGAGGAGAAGGGCATTTCAGCGGAAACGGACATGGTAAAAGTCTTAAACCACGATTCACAGGATTTACAGGATGTCCAAGATTATAGTTTCAATAAATGGTTTGTGTGAACATAACATTGTTGAGTTAACAACATTTTGTTTTAGGAGCAAAATCCCGGTAATCCTGTAAATCTTGTTGAAATCATGGTTCAAAATATGTACGGTAATTGCATCAAATATTATTTAATCTGAACGTATGAATGTTTCAATGAATTGAACTGGTCAAAATTTTTGACCAGTTCACATTTTTCGTTTTTATTAACGGTGATTATGTATCCGTCAGGAAACTTGTCCTGATTATTTTTTACCGCTTGATTGACTTCTTTGGTTTGCACTCCATACAATGAGGCGACATCGCTGTCTAACAGAACTTTTGTTCCGCGTATTTCAATTATTTTTGAATCTACATCAATAATATTCATATTAACATCACTCATATTTATTAATATTATATAAACTATAAACGATTGTAACCGGCGTTTTATGAAAAGATTTTTAAAATTTTTCAAAAAAAATTAAAGATTTCTTCTTGACAAAAATTAACTAAATAGTTAGTTAATAAACATGTTTTGAAATTTTAATAATTTAAAATACAATCCGTAAATTATGAAAAATATAAAAAAGATAAGAAAAAAAACAAAAGAGACTTCCTCAAGTGAGGAGAAGGTCATAGCCGCAGCCTTGGATGAATTTGCTCTGCATGGATATGCAGGCGCGCGTGTTGACAGGATAGCGGCAAAGGCAAAAGTAAACAAGGCTATGATATACTATCACTTTAAAAGTAAGGAGAAACTTTACGAAAGAACTATTAAAGATAATTTTGATATTATCTTTCAAAAAGTAAGAGAAGCGGCAGTTACTGACGGCGAGCCTGTAGAAGCGTTATATGCTATTATTAATAATTATTTGACTGTTTTAGATTCATTTAGTATAAATATTTTTCAGGTTTTTATGAGAGAGGTTGCCGGCGGAGGAAAAATCTTTAAAAAAACAGCGCTGCCTGTTATTTCAAAAACGATATTTCCCTTGGTTAAACAATTAATAGAATCTGCTGTTGAAAGTAAAAGAATAAGGGATGTAAATCCGCTCTATACTTTTTTTCAGGTTATAGGGAGTATTATTTTTTTTAATATGCTGCGAATCCCTATGGCAGGTACGGATTTAGGAAAGATAATCTTTAAAGAAAATTATCTCAATGAGTATTCTGATAATCTCTTTAAGATTTTAAAATATGGTTTGGAGTTAAAGAGATAAAGAATATGAAACTAAAAGTAATATCTATAATATTCATTGCGATTTTTTTCTCTCAGATTAGTCAAAGCGCTTTTTCCGCTGAGGCTAAGATAATATCTGTTCGGGAGGCTGTTGATATAGCTTTAAAGAACAGCCACGAATATAAGTTAGCAGAGTTAAAGTTTAAAGAAGCGGATGAAAATGTAAATTCCGTATGGGGGCAGTTGTTTCCTGTTCTGGAGTCGGAAGTTTCGGCAGTCAGACAGCATGCGGATAAGGGTATGATGAGTCTCTCCGACGGACAGTTTGACGTTAAGCTTGTACAGGTCGGATTTGGCATTAACCCCGGTATTTTTTATAATTCCCTTAAAGCTTCCCGCAGCCTCTACATTGCCTCAAAAGAAGATATACGCAGGATTAAAAATGAAATTGAACTAAACGTGATAAAGAGTTACTTCTCGCTTATACTCACAGAGGAGATGATTGCATTAAGGAAAAGCTCTGTCGAGCTGTTAAAGTCAAATCTAAAGGATGTTCAAAACATGCACTCAACAGGCACTCTTCCTAAGTTTGATTTGCTGCAGGCAAAGGTTCAGTTGAACAGCCAAATACCTCTCCTGTTAGAGGCTGAGAATAACTATAGAGCGGCATTAAATTACTTCAATTATGTTATCGGAAGCGGTGAGATTTATAAAAGCGATATTTCTATTTTAAATAACAAAATTGAACCCGTATCGCAGGACGGCATGGAGCAGAAAATAGATATGCTCATATCCGCTGCATTAAAGAACAGACCTGAGTTCATACAGCTGCAAAAAAAGGTTGAGGCGTCGGGTCATATAGCGAATATGTACGAGTCTTATTATATCTGGCCTACATTTACTGTGGGCGGTTATTATGGGCTGACAAAGAATGATGCAAATAATATCGGTATCGGAGATAAAATTCCGCCTCCGGTTGGACCGGCATTGGGAGCGGGGATGTCCGATATATTCGGTTATAATAAATGGCAGGATATATGGCAGGTGAGGGTTGCAGCAACATATAGATGGGGTTCCCTCCTTGGTATGGATTCAAACAGCTCTTTTGCAAAAGGATCGGAGCTTGCCGCAAAACAGGCAGAGGAGGAGATGTTGAAGCTGAAGAGGCTCATAGCCATAAATATCGACTCAATATACTCAAGGCTCGTTACCTCATACATGACAATCTTGTCGCAAAAGGAAAATGTTGATACTGCAATTGAAGGCTTACGAATAGCGCGCGAAAGTTTTAAGGCAGGGGTTATAAAAAATTCCGATTTAATATCTTCGGATTTAGCTTTTACCACTGCTAAGACAAGTTATATAAATGCAGTCAATTCGTATTATACGGCTTTGGCTGAGTTAAAGAACGAAACAGGTCTTAACGACGATTCTATTATTTTTGAGAAGGTGAAATGATGAAAAAGAAACTTATTCCATTAATAATATTTGCTGTTACAATAGTGACGTTAACTCTGTACTTTGAGGTGTTCAGACATATTGAAAGAGACAGAGGCGTAATCTCCGGTTCTGGGACTATTGAGGTTACGGAGATTGAAATAAGCTCTAAAATTTCCGGGCGAGTAGTCGATCTCCCCAAACCTGAAGGGTCGCAGGTCAGGCACGGCGAACTTGTTGCCAGACTTGAATATGAGGAGCTTTCGGCTCAGAGATTATCAGCCAGAGCAAATCTTGTAAATGCCGAAAAGAATTATAACAGGATGAGAGACCTGTTCAACAGCGGATCCGTAGCAAAGAGGGATTTTGATAATGCAGAGGCTGCATATAAAATCGCAAAAGCGGGATATGATCAGGTCGGCGCAGTTATACAGAATGCCGTACTTTACTCTCCCATAGATGGAGTTGTACTCGATACAAATATAGAGATCGGCGAGACCGCCTTCCCCGGAACGCCCATACTTACCCTTGCAGACATAACAAAGACATGGATGTACATTTATGTTGATGAGACTAAACTCGGCTTGATTAAAATAGGGCAGAAGGTAAAGGTGTATATTGATACATATCCGGACAGGTCATTTGACGGGATTGTCGCGTCAATATCCAACAAGGCGGAGTTCACTCCAAAGACTATCCAGACAAAAAACGAAAGAGTAAAACTGGTATTTGCAGTCAAGGTGACAATTGATAATCCTGATATGATTCTCAAACCCGGAATGCCCGCAGACGCTGATATAATAATCTCTGAGGGACAAAAGTGATTTCCGTAAAAGATGTTACAAAGAGATTTGATAATATCACCGCAGTAGATAAACTGAGCTTTCAAGTTCAGAAAGGGGAGATATTCGGCATAGTGGGACCGGACGGCGCAGGCAAGAGTACGCTCCTTCGCATGTTATCCGGTATAATGGAACCTGACGCAGGAGAGATTAAAATCAATGACAAAGTATTTAAAGAGAACCGGTATAAGATAAAGGAAAACCTTGCATATATGCCTCAGCGCTTTGGATTATATGAAGATTTAACGGTTGAGGAGAATATTATTTTTTTTGGGAGACTCTTCGGCGTATCGCGCAGAGAGATAAAGAAAAGGATTCCTGCGCTCTACGAATTCAGCAGATTAGAACCGTTTAAGGACAGACTCGCAGGAAAACTTTCCGGAGGTATGAAACAGAAGTTAGGTCTGGCATGTTCACTCATACACAGCCCTGACCTTATTCTCCTTGATGAGCCTACAAACGGCGTTGACCCTGTTTCACGCAGAGAATTTTGGAAGATTCTATATAATCTTTTAAGCGACGGAGTAACAATAGTTGTAAGCACGGCATATCTTGACGAAGCTGAAAGGTGTAACAGAGTATCTATGATGAGCGAAGGGAGATTTATTCGGAGCGGAACTCCCCTGGAGATAAAGAGTTCCATAGGCGGATTGATGTTAGAGATTATAACCGCCAATGTATGGAGAGCTGAAGAGGTATTGCACATGAAAGGAAAATTTAAGAATATAATAAGAGAAGGGAATGGGATTAAAATATTTACCCATTCCGAAGCTAAGGATATGAAGATAATAAAGGAACTGTTAGATAAAGAGAAGATAAAAGTTTTATCCGTTAAAAAACAGTTTCCTACATTAGAAAATTGTTTTATGGAGATAGTGGCAGGCAATGATTAGTATAAAATCATTAATCAGAATTGCTGCAATTGCAGATAAGGAATGGCTGCAGATAAGAAGAGACTCAAGGAGTCTCATACTCTCTCTGGCGCTCCCTGTTTTTCTTATACTGCTGTTTGGCTTTGCCCTCACCGTTGATGTAAAGAATGTAAAGCTCGCCGTATTTGATCAGGATAAGAGCACAACATCAAGAAGATTCATAGAAGAGTTTGCTCATACGGAATATCTTAAAATCATATACTACGCAGATAATTATCGTGACATAGACCGAACCATAGATGCAGGGAATGCTGCACTTGCGCTTATTATTCCCCGCAATTTTGAAAATATGATTAAATACGGCAAAAAGATTGATGTGCAGTTAATAGCAGACGGCTCCGACTCTACCACTGCTGCTGTTGCAATAGGATATATTAAGGCAATAATAGCAAACTATAATACGGATATGAAGGTTAATGAATTAAAGAGAGCGGGTCTCTCTTCATTTGGTCTGCCGCTTGATATAAGAAACAGGATCTTCTATAATTCAGAACTAAGGAGTAAAAATTTTATTATACCCGGACTTATCGTATTAATTTTAGCTATTATATCCGCACTAATAGCATCGCTGACTGTATCTAAAGAATGGGAACGCGGCACTATGGAAACTCTTATGACTACTCCTATACGCTCTTGGGAGTTGATGGCAGGGAAGCTCATCCCATATCTCTTCATCGGATTATTTGACGTTGTAGTAACCGCTTCTGTGGGACATTTTGTATTCGATGTGCCTATAAAAGGTAATTTTATTGAGTTCTATCTTTTTGCCTTGCTGTTTTTAATCGGGACTACAGGTCAGGGAATATTAATCTCTGCGGCAACTAAGGTTCAGGTAGTATCCGTTCAGTTTGCAATGGTTATAACATTTCTTCCGACATTTATATTATCCGGATTTATTTTCCCGATTCAGAATATGCCTTTGGTTATTCAGGGCTTTACGCATATTATACCTGCAAGATACTTAATAGTAATAATTAAGGGGATTGCATTAAAGGGGATCGGTTTATCAATACTTTGGACTCAGGTAATATTCCTGTTTGCTTTTGCCGCTCTTATACTGTTTGCAGGTATAAAGAAACTCAAACTGCAGCTTGATAATTGAGGTGTATATTAAAGTGTATATTGATGTGTATGGTGTATTATAAGGTGTATATTGAGGTGTGCGATGAAAATAAATCTATTAAGACCTGCAATAATAAAAAGTTTAATACAGAAAGAGTTTAAGCAGACACTTCGCGATAAGCGCATGAGGTTTCTCCTCTTTGGCGCACCGATTTTGATGCTGGTAATCTTTGGCTATGCCGTAAATACGGATATAACAGATGTAAAGATGGTAATTCTTGACAGGGATAAGACCAAAGAGAGCAGGGAATTGATAAGTAAATTTACTGCAAGCGGTTACTTCTCATTTTATGCATCGGTAGAATCTCCGGATAAGGGGATAGCCTTTCTTGACAAGGGCGAGGCTGATATGTATCTTCATATACCAATAGATTTTAGAAAAAATCTGCTGTCCGGAAAATCGACTAATTTACAGATAATATTGGACGGAACAGATTCAAACAGGGCATCGGTTATTATGGCATATATAAATCAGATGTCATTTGATATATCAGCCGATTATATGTTTAAAAAACTTAGAACTACGCTCCTTAGCCGCGAGAGAGGCGGCATTAAATTAAAAGAACAATTAACTCTTAAAGAAAGGATTCTCTTTAATCCTGAAGCTGTGAGCAGGAATTTTTTTCTCCCGGGAATGCTCGGATTGATTATTGCCATAATAACAATGGTGCTTACGTCAATGTCTGTCGTTAAGGAAAGAGAGAGCGGGACCATGGACCAGATAATTGTATCTCCATTAAGGTCAATTGAGTTTGCGGCAGGTAAGATAATACCCCTTGCCATTATCGGACTTATTGAAATAACGTTCATAAGCTCAATAGCGATTCTGTGGTTTAAGGTTCCGTTTAACGGGAGTTTTTTATTTCTTTTATTTTCGAGCATTTTTTACATCATGTGTACCTTGGCTGCCGGACTCTATATCTCAACAATATCAGAGACCCAGCAGCAGGCAATGCTTTCAACATTTTTGTTCCTGATGCCGGCATATATGCTTTCGGGATTTATCTTTCCCATATATTCCATGCCTGAGATTTTTCAATATATAACCTTGTTAAATCCAATCAGATATTTCGTTACAATAGTACGCGGAATATTTTTAAAGGGAGTAGGATTCTCTGTCCTGTGGCAAGAACTCCTTGCCTTGACCATACTCGGTTCGGGCTTGGTTTTTTTAAGTGTCAGAAGATTTAACAGGAGGTTTGAGTAATGGATAACATGGAAATCTCCGTTAATGTTGAAAATCTTACTAAGCGCTTTGATGATTTTACGGCAGTTGACAGCGTAAGTTTCAGCGTAGGGAAGGGGGAGATATTCGGATTCTTAGGTCCGAATGGCGCAGGAAAGAGCACTACAATAAAGATGCTGTGCGGAATATTAAGTCCGACAAGCGGGACAGGCACTGTGTCGGGTTTTGATATTGTTAATGAACAGGATGAGATTAAGAATAATATCGGTTATATGTCGCAGAAATTCTCGCTCTATAATGATCTTACCGTCAGGGAAAACCTTGAGTTCTTTGGCAGCATATACGGAATTTCGGGGAAGATATTAAAAGACAGAATTGAATATGTTCGAGATATGGCCGGCATCGGCGATAGAATGGATTCAATGGTTAATATTCTGCCCGGAGGTATTAAGCAGAGACTTGCCTTAGGCGGAGCAATACTGCACGATCCGCCGATTCTTTTTTTAGATGAACCTACTTCGGGAGTTGATCCTGTAATGAGAAGAAACTTTTGGGAGCTTATATATGAGTTTTCCCGCAGAGGCAAAACAATCTTTGTTACTACTCACTATATGGACGAGGCTGAACACTGTAACAGGATTGCACTTGTTATAGCAGGGAAAATCATTGCGCTCAACACTCCCGATAATCTTAAAAACGAACTTCCATATAGTGTTTACTCCCTCAAGGTTAATGATTTTATTGCAGTATTTGACAAAATATCGGGCTTTGACTTTATCGAAGAGGCTGCAATTTTCGGAAGCGATATTCACATTCTCTGCGACAAAAAGGTTAATCTTAAAAAGGAACTCGCGCAAGGCTTAAAAAGTATTGGCATAACGGATTATAAAATAGATCATATATCTGCAACATTGGAGGATGTTTTTGTGTCGCATGCGGGCAGGGATTAGGGATTAGAGATTAGAGGTTAGAGGTTAGAGGTTAGAGGTTAGTGGTTAGTGGTTAGAGGTTAGAGGTTAGTGGTTAGTGGTTAGAGGTTAGAGGTTAGTGGTTAGTGGTTA
>WRGT01000015.1 GCA_009787025.1 Spirochaetota bacterium | reverse complement strand
CTTTTCTTATAAACTTCATTCATGAATAAACCCCATATCGGCGCAGCAACTGCCCCGCCGCTCATTCCCGAACCTAAGGAGTATTGAGGCGAATCGCATCCAACCCATACGCCTGCAGCAATATTCGGCGTGTATCCGATAAACCATGCGTCTCTAAAATTGCTGTTGGTTCCGGTTTTACCTGCGCAAGGGAGCTTGAATCCGGCTGTTTGTCTAACTGCATAAGCGGCTGTTCCCGAATCTATAACATCTCTCATCATGCTTGTCATAATAAACGCAGTCTGTTCCGATATAACCCTTGCAGGCATTAACTCTTTATTTTCAGTCAGGATTTTCCCGTATCTGTCTTCAATCTTTGTAACTGATATTACAGGTAAAGACACCCCTCCGTTAGCATAAACAGCAAATCCTTTAGTCATTTCAAGCAGCGTTAGTTCTGTTGTCCCGAGAGATAATGTTGGGTCTAATTGAAATCTTTTGTAATCCGCATCAGTCAACTTTGATGTAAGCTTTGCAATTTTTTCTCCTCCGATATAATCGTAAATTTTTGCCGATACTATGTTCAGTGATGAAGACAGAGCCTTGCGGCTGAGCACTCTTCCCGAATAATTTTTATCATAGTTTGACGGAGTCCATGAATTTTTTGCGCCCTTATAAGTTAAGGGGAGATCGTAAAACGGAGTAGCTGCCGTTATCTTCTTATCTTCAATTGCAGCGCCGTAAACAAAGGCTTTAAAAGATGAACCGGGTTGTCTTCTGCTCTGCACCGCCCTGTTGAGTTGATTTATAGAATTAAATTCACTCCCGCCAACCATTGCAAGGATTCCTCCGCTTGACGGATCAAGAGCTATGAGCGCACCCTCCGCTTTTGATTTTTTTGTACGACTTTCGTAAATCTCCTGATGTTTTGTGATTGAAGATGATATTTTAATTCCCGAGATCATTGATATTAAAGACAACTCGTCTGTTAGACTGCTCAGCATCTCCCTGTTAAATTTTGCAGATTGATTAACATATTCCTTTTTGTCTGTTTTAATATCTTCCTTATCTGCTGCAATCTCGGCAAGTTCACTGTCAATTTTTGATATTTTATGGATATTAATTGAAGATGTATAGCGGTTCTGTCTTTCAATAGCTTTTTCCATAATAGATTCTGCCGCTCTTTGATAGTTAAGATCTACGGTTGTATATACCTTGAGTCCGCCTCTATAGACCATATCCTCGCCGTACTTGTCTATCAGTTCTCTCCGCAAATATTCAACAAACCATTTAGCCTCTCCTGCCGAATCCTTTCTTATGCCTGCCTCGGGAAATTCTGTTTTGATTCTATCGCTGTATTGCATCCAAAACGAATAAAATTTTTCAACAACATCTTCTTTATCAACATATCCCGATGATATAAGATTAAAAATTATACTAAGGGATTTATCATAAGCTGCTGCCGGACTTTTTAACGGGGAAAATCTTTCAGGCGCAGACGGTATCCCTGCCATTAGAGCGGCTTCAATGATATTAATATCTTTAAGAGGTTTTTGAAAATAAAATTCGGCAGCGCTGCCTACTCCATATACGCCATGTCCGAGATATACCTGATTCAGATACATTTCAAGAATTTCGTTCTTTGAGAATTTCTTTTCAAATTCCTTAGCAATGAATAACTCTACAAGTTTTCTTCTTACGCTTTTTCTTTTTTCAGTAAAGAGCTGTTTAACTAATTGCTGCGTAATGGTCGATCCCCCTTGACGAAAATCACCGCTCACAATATCTATAAACAGAGCGCGCACTATACCTGTAATACTAAATCCGGTATGAATATAGAAAGAACTGTCCTCGGCAGCAAGAAATGATTTTATGACAGTATCGGGAATATCTTCTATTTTAACGTAGTTTCTGTATTCATCATACAGGCGCGATATGAGGATTCCGTTTCTGTCATATATCTCTGTTGCGAGCGGCTGGCGTATATTAATTCCATTTGTGAAAATATTGTAACTTTCGGTGTATGCGTATATAATATAGAAAAAAGGTAAGATAAAAATCAAAACAAGCGGTATATATTTTACAATATCTTTTTTTTTCATTGAAAATCTCTTGCAAAAAAAATATTTTCTCTTATATTATTAGTCGGTTAAATATATAAGTAAATTAAGCGTGAAGAGTATATGATAAAAAAATCCCTGTCAATATTAATGGTGAGTGTAATAATATCTATTCAAACCTTTGTAGTCTTTGCAGCAATAAAGGAGAGTGAAATCTCCAACTATAAGGCTGCATTCTTACGAAAAATCCTTGCATCAAATCCTAATAAAGAAACGGAAATACGAAGATGTATGGACGGTTTCATTAAGAATAATAATTCCGGAATAAGACTTATTGATAAATTTGCTCTTTTTTTATATGACTGTGATAATAAGGGTTTAAGCGTTGAAAAGATAAAATTCTATAAAGACGGGAATGTTAATCTGTTTATCATTACACTCAAAGATAAATCGGATAATGGCATATATAGTTTATCCCTTGAATATACCTATATCTCTGCAAAGGGTTCTTTTGAGCTTTCGGATATTTCGTTTTCAATGATTTTTCCCGATAAGATAAAGGGCGCAGCGCAATTCTTTAGTGACGGTTGAATCTATTTCTGCAAGTTTCCCTCAAAGAACTCTTTTATCAGCTCGGATGTGACATGGGGTTTTTCCATAGGCAACAGATGTCCTGCATCCTTAACTTTGTAATAGGAGCCGTTTGGGAATATTCCTGTTACTTTTTTATAATCTATAAATGTTTTATTATCGCTAAAGTCCCCTTCGACAACAAACATGGGACATTCTACCTTGGGAAGTAAATGCCAAGGGTCTATTGCATTTACGCCCATAAAAAGCGAAGCCTCTTTTCTTGGGTGGATAAGAAGTTTCAATTTTCCATCCTCTGCAACAGACATGCCGTGCTTTATATATAGATCGAGCATTTCGTTATCCCATCTGCTGAATAATTTTTTACTTTTAAAATAAGAATAAGCCTCATCTATATTGTCCCAGCCATTTCGTCTATTAATAGATTTTGATGCAAGCGGATGCTGTTCAACTGTAATCTTTGCAGTGTAAGCGGCAGGGGGGAGAAATATCGGCTCAATTAGGACCATGCTCTTTGGTCTGAAATCATGGAGCGCTGCACATAGTGTGAGTACGGCTCCACCCATTGAGTGTCCTACTGCGAATGGGTTTTTTATATTTAAGGAAGCGCAGAATTTATCCATATCCTCTGCAAGTATGCTCCACAGGACTCCTCCATCCTCAGGTTCACCCTCTCTATGATCGCAATAGTACGGAACAATTATGTTATATGAATCGGATAAGACCGCAGCAATGGGATGCCATAACCATGGGAAAAATCCAGTTGCATGCAGCAAAAGCAGATCAGGTCCATTAGAAGGGTAGTGAAGATATTCCATGGAGAAATCTTCTATAGCGCATGTTTTAATTAATGGTAATTTATTATCCATAGACCTTTAATATTATTTTATTCATTAGAAGTCAATTATAATAAATTTTTATTGTTTATATAACTTATTTGACTTTTATAATTGTTGTACCTGTCCACGCAAAGCCTGACCATTGCATTTACTTTTTTTAAAAGACCACTTGACAAACAGAATATCATTTATGAAAAACTACTATACAATCCGGACAAGGAGGATAAGCGGAGATATGGGTTTATCTGTTACATATAAAATATTAAGGTCACACTTAGTTGACGGTGAACTTATTCCCATGAAAGAGATTGGCATAAGGATTGACCAGACCCTTACTCAGGATGCTACCGGTACTATGGCATACTTGCAGTTTGAGGCTATGAATATTCATAGAGTTAAAACCGAGATTTCGGTATCATATATTGATCATAATACGCTTCAGATGGGCTATGAGAATGCAGATGACCACAAGTATCTTCAAACTATGAATTCAAATTACGGCATATATTATTCTAAAGCCGGCAACGGAATTTGTCATCAGGTCCATTTAGAAAGATTCGGAAGACCCGGGGCTACGCTTTTAGGCTCCGACAGTCATACGCCGACAGGCGGAGGTATAGGTATGATTGCGATTGGAGCCGGAGGTATTGATGTGGCTGTTGCTATGGGGGGAGGATTATTTTATCTTACATGCCCTAAAGTAATAAATGTACGGCTTTCGGGCAGGTTAAGACCATGGGTCTCTGCAAAAGATGTTATCTTAAAGGTTTTGGAGATACTGACAACTAAAGGGAATGTAGGTTTTGTCGTTGAATATACAGGTTCAGGCATAGCCGCGCTCTCTGTGCCGGAACGCGCTACTATTACAAACATGGGGGCTGAGCTTGGAGTAACAACATCTGTTTTTCCCAGTGATGATATTACAAAGAAATTTCTTGATGCGCAAGGCAGAGGAGATGTTTATAGGGAGATTTTACCTGATTTAGACGCAGTGTATGACAGAATAATTGATATTGATCTGAATGAAATTGTTCCAATGGCGGCATGTCCCCATTCTCCTGATAATATTAAGAAGATAAAAGATATTAAGGGGATGAAGATTGATCAGGCTGCCATCGGCAGTTGCACTAATTCATCATTCAGGGATTTAATGGCTGTTGCAAAAATTTTAAAAGGGAAAAAGGTTCATCAGTCGGTCAGCCTTATTGTTGCGCCGGGGTCAAAGCAGGTCTTTGAGATGATTGGTTCAAACGGCGCTCTATCGGATATTATATCCTCCGGCGCCAGAATTATGGAGTCTGCATGCGGATTCTGTATAGGCTCAGGTCAGGCTCCTGTTACTGACGGTATATCTTTAAGGACAAATAACAGAAATTTTGAAGGGAGATCCGGCACCGAATCGGGACAGATATATCTTGTCAGCCCTGAGACTGCCGCTCTATCTGCTCTGAAGGGCGAGCTTGTTGATCCGTTGGATTATGATCCGGCTATTTATCCTGATATTGAAATCCCCAATAGATTTACAATAGATGATTCGCTGATTATTCCTCCATCATCTTCCAAAGTTAAGATTTTTAGAGGACCGAATATTGGAGAACCTCCATATACCGATCCTCTGCTTAACGAATTAGACGGAATTATCGGAATTAAGGTTAAAGATAAGATTACAACAGACCATATAATGCCGGCAGGTATAAGGCTTATATACAGATCAAATATACCCGAATATTCAAAGTATGTATTTGAAAATGTTGATCCTGCATTTTCTTCGCGCTCTCTTCGGAATAAAGATAATGGAATATATACTGCAATAGCCGCAGGCGAGAGTTATGGTCAGGGATCAAGCAGAGAACATGCTGCAATATGTCCAATGTATCTTGGAGTTAGAGTTGTTATGGCAAAATCTTTTGAAAGAATCCATTCCGGGAACCTGATAAACTTCGGCATACTCCCTTTGCAGTTTTTAAATGGCGAAGATTATGATAAAATTGAGAGCGGCGATAGATTTAAAATTTCAAATATTATTGAATCTGTTAAGAACGGCGGGAATCCGAAAGTTGAGGTTGGCGGTGCAGTTTATGAAATGAAACTGACAGCCAGTGACAGACAGAGACAGATTCTTCTTTCCGGAGGGCTGCTGAATTTTACAAGAGAGAACATGTTTAAAAATGGATGAAGATCTCATGGATGAAGATCTCATGGAAAAAATTTTATTATGCCAGCCCGATTCTTTAAAGGGATGCAGTTTATGCTGCGGTCTGTTTAATCTTCAAGATATTTCAACGACATCTCTGTTTGAATTTCTTAATGACGGAAGAAATAGAGAGAAATCATATAAAATCTATAGTGAATATAAAGATGAAATTTCAGTACGGGAAATATCCTCTTACATCTGTCCATATCAGGGATTTTTAGATAGAGGGAAACCGGGCTGCCTTATCCATCCCTTAGCAGCAGGGTCCGAAGCCCGCGACAGGTCGTTCTTTATGAGTAATATTTGCAGCAGGTTTATCTGTCCTGCCCATGCGCTTCTTACTTATGAAGAGAAGGATTTTTTGATTAAGAGTGTTGATGACTGGTATATCTATTCAACAGCAATAGCTGATCCGGAGAGCTATTCATTTATCCATAACCGTATCAAAGAGAGTTATGGTGAGTCTTTAGATGATAATAGGGCAAAAAAAATTCTAAGTAGAGCGCTATATGTTCACGGAGAGAATCTTTCTAAGTATAAAGGCGCAATATTTTCATACTCTGTCCCTGAGTATAATATCAATAAAAAGAATTTTTCTTTAAAATATGTTGATGAGGCAAGGGAGCTTGTAGTGTCGGCTATTATGAGTTTTCTGTAGCGCGCAGTGTAAGCGGGTGCCTCATAAGTAACACATTCTGCCAATTCAATGTATTGCAAATATATTTATTGGGCAGCCATTAAAATCAAAGTCTAAATGACGGATAATCATCTGTTAAGCCTGACATAAATGAGCCCACGTGCGCAATATATCTAAAGTATCTTGTAAGATATTTGAAGAGAATATTGGGCAGTTGGCTTGTTATTATTACCGACAGTATTCCGATCAAATAACATATTGGCATAGTCAATGATAATATGGTCAATAATATTATGTGAGGCAGAGAAATAAGTACAATACCAACGATTGACAGTCTGAGTATTGCCATTTTTTTTGAATATCTCGATGGGAATACTACATCAAATTGCAGCGGATGATCAATATACTTGCGCCCGGCATATATTGGTCTGTCTTCAACGATTCCTATTAAGTTTGTCTTAATATAGAGAATATATCTCATAGTATTTTCTATGATAAGAGCGAAATCTCCTACGCATCTTCCTGTTGAAAGTACGACAAGTTGATTAATAAATCCAAGAATAATAGAAAGCGCGGAATAAATAATTAAAACTATGAAATGCGGTATCATACTTATAAAGTACAGGAAGAGGAGTCTTAAACAAGCCTGTATTCTTGAATACTTAAGTGAGAAATCTATGGAAAAAGATGTACTTCTTTTATTATATTGTTCCGACTCGTCATAATCATCTATATCATAATCTGAATTATCAGTAATTAACTCGTCCATATAAAGATTTGCAGGAGATTTTTTTCTGTTTTTTGTTTGGATTGTAGCGTCATGCTCGTTTGCATATACTTCGGGAAACTCTTCAAGTGAATTTAAAGCAAGTTCGCCATCTGTTTCGGCAACTTCCATTATTTCTTCAAGTGTAAGGTCAGGGTCTATATCCTCCAGAGTAAGATGTATCTCATCATCAGATAGTTCATTAATCCCGTCACTTTCAGCTTCCGGAGCAAGTTCATCAAATGTAAGACCTGCATCATCCAATGACAGTCTTTCATTATCTTCATCAATTACAGGTTCATTATTATCAATTTCATCTATGTCTATATCAAGTTCGTCAAGATTAAGTTTAATGTCCTCATCATCAAATTCATCTTTAGCAAGTTCGTTTTTATTATTTTTTTTGTCATTAATAGCCTGATCTGTTAATGTTTCGTCTAAGTCAATATCAAGATTATCAATATCTATTATTAAATCATCGCTATCAGTCTGTTTCTCTATAGGTTCGTCCATTTTTGTTGCAGGGTCATCTTTGGGAATAAGTTCTGTGCTTTCAATTTCATCTATGTCTATATCAAGTTCGTCAAGATTAAGTTTAAGATCTTCATCATCAAATTCATCTTTAGCAAGTTCGCTTTTATTATCTTTTTTGTCATTAATAGCCTGATCTGTTAATGTTTCATCTAAGTCAAT
>WRGT01000014.1 GCA_009787025.1 Spirochaetota bacterium | reverse complement strand
GGAGCATTTAAAATCTGTGAATATTGTGTATAATAATAGAAATTCTCATAAGAATAATCCTGTTTCCTGTACTGTTTGTTCTTAAAAGATGGTTTTGTTTTATTATTGACTTGGGTTTTTATTATTTTTTATATAGATATATAGGATTTCTTTAGCTTTGGTACTAAAAAATTCTATATATCTATATGACTTTTTTCCATAAACCTATAGTTCCGTTTTAGGAACCGTTTAGTTTAGAACGGACTGGGTAGTGGCGCTGGTATTTATTGTTTCGCAAATATATTTTTGCGGTTTACGTTGATGGAATATGCGATTTGGTTGATGAAATATACGGGCGGCATCCTGCCGCCCGTACGTGTGTGCGTATTATTTAATCTTCGTTGCAGTCATAATTAATTTATTTGGTCTTGACGATGTCACGTTTATCTGAAAGCCCATATTTTTTGCCTTTGCAGAGAGTTCTTCTTCAAATTCATGGGTTTTACCTGCAAATATGACTTCAAGTCTTGCAGCTTTTCCGTCTCTTCCTTTTTCGAGTACCTGCTTAACTCCTCTGACTCTATTGGAGATTTGGTCTTTAAAGGTTCTGAGTTCTGCCCCGTCTAATCCTGCTATGAGTACTTTAATTTCTCTTCCGTTCGCTGCTTGTACGAATTTTTTAATAATAGTATTCATAAATTCGGCAGTTTGAAATTTGTTATTCTCATCGGTTTTTCCCAGTATCTGTTTAAGAGCGGCTTCAATTGCCTTTTTTGATGCTGTTTCGTCTTCAATATGAAGTCCGGGAGCATTTTTGCTTGTTGATGCAAGTATATTGCCGGAATAAACGTCAATGGCTTTAAGTCTGATAATTGCAGATCTGGATTTCATCGCCGCAGAACCTAAATTTTTTAGTGCAGCATCCTGAGCCTTTGTTTCTGCAGTACCTATAATAATAACCTCTGCGCCTGCATCTCCCAAAAGAAGGTCTTGTACGTCTTCAGATACGCTTCCGCTGACAGCCTTTTGCATTTTAGATTTTTCGCTTTTCATCAATTGCTGTGTCATTGCAGCGTCAACAAACTGGAATCCCGAGTTGCCCATAATCTCCTGTATTAGCATTTCAGTCTCTGTAAAACCCGGCGCATTCTTTTTGCCGTTTAGAGTCTCTTCAATCAGCACCATGAACTTTGGTCTGCCATATCTGTTCAGAGCGTCTGCGATTGCATCCTGAACAACTGCTGTTTCAACAGTGCCTTCTATTGTTACAAAATATTCCGAACTCTCCTGCCACTGCTTAATAATTTTCGGATTTTTTACTAATCCGTAAGATTTTGCTTCGACAATATTAGATACTAATTCAAAGTCTTTCATTACGCTTGTGCCGGATATGGTTTCGCCCAGCATTTTAACAACAAGTTTAGATTTTGCGTCATCAGTTGCCCTGTCGCGCGCAAGAGACGTATCATTATCAAATATTGTTGCATAACCGGTTTCTTGCCCTCTATTTGAACTATTTGAGGCAGATTGTTTACCGGATGAATCATCTTTTTTATTTTTCCCACCGCCGCATGAAAACGACATTGTTATGAGAATAAAAGACAAAATAAGTATTGATCCCTTTTTCATTGTAGAACTCCTTAATACAGTATATACATTATTTCTATTTGTTGAATTTAATAACTATATATAAATATAGTCAAATTCTTTTTTTTACTATATTTGATATTTATTTGTATTATTTATAGTAAAAAACTTGCTATTAGCAATAAAAATAGAACCATAATTGCTTGATTAAAATGGCGAGTTCTAACAGTATTTGTTAAATAATTAAGGTGGCAGGTATTATATTTTGTCCGAAGATAAAAATTTTCTTCAATCAATAAAACTTGAGTTAGGTAGAAATTTTAAATTAGATCCATATGAAAGGATAGCATTTCATAAAATCCTTGCGCATGTTAAATCAAACGCAGGAAAAGATGTTTTAATCCGTGAGCTTGATAGAGGGGGTGATATAAGAATCAGCGCTCTCAATGCGTTATCGGAATTTAATGATTCTTCGCTTATACCGCTATTTGTATCAATTTTAACAAAAGATCCTCTTTATGAAGAACTGTTTATTATTCTGGACTTTCTTTATAATAATGGTACGGCGGATGAAATCCGTCCATTAATTGAGTTTGCAGAGAGCAAAAAGGGTGATAAAAAAGCCGCAGTCATTATTAGGAGGATATTCAATGTATTAAAGAAAATAGGCGGGGATGACATTCATTTTCGCCAATATATTACAGAGATACTTAATAATCCCGAGTCTGATGTTGTTATATTAGAAGGAGCCATAAATGCATCTTCGATATTAAAGAGCACTAATATTTTTGAAGAATTATTAAAGAGAAATGATGATCATGTCTCATATCATGTTTTTTTATCTATTTATAATCTTAATTTAACCTTGGTTGCAGAAAATGATGAAGCGGATAAGGAGAATTATAATCCTATTATTGATGATGAAAAAAATATGAATGATGATGAAAAGCTCATCCTTCATATTAAAGTTTTACTTGGGAAAATAGTATCAAAATATGACGGTTTTTCAAATAAAACGAAAAATGCCTATCTTAACGCTATGCTCTCTTGTAATCATAGAGAATCGGTTATCTATTTGATGAAGGCGCTTGAATCAAGAGACGATGATCTGATAAGAAAGACCTTTTTTTCATTATACCGCAACATTACACGCCTTAGGTTTCCTGAAAAGATTTTAAGAAATCTATTAGCTATGACTGTTGAGAAGAGTGAGTATAATAAGTTGATTGTTAATATTTTTATGAAGTTTTTTGCAGAGAGGAATATCATCAGATCGGATATTCTGTTTAGAGATAAGTTATTTGGTAATATTACATCTACACTGGATGGTTTTTTTGAAACATACAGACGTGAATTTATGATACCTGATATTACTGAAGATTCGCTCCCTGAAAATTTTAAAAAAGTAAGAGCTTCAATATTACAAAATTTAAATCCTGAGCATAAAAGAAAATTAATAGCAGATATTCTGTCAGACGAGCCGGATCTGCCTAGAAAAATCTTAACAAATCTCTCCGAGTATATACCATATATAGATGAAGACGGTCAAGAAGCCTTATCTCTGTTCATTGATTTAATTATTAATGAAGACAAAATATCAAGAGAAAATACCGCTTCAAGAATTGATTCGGTAAATTTTGAAAAAAGATACCTCAAGGTAAGAATAATCAGGTTATGTTCGATTATAAGCGTACTCAACATCAGCGATTCCGCAAAATCTATGGTATTTATATATAACTACCTGAAAAAATTTAATGATAAAGAGATATTTGATGCTGTCGTTTATGCTCTGTGCAGGATTAACTACTCATATATGTTGAGTGAAGTAGAGATTATGTTAACAACAGGCAGCCCTGAAGAACAGCTAAAGGCCGTTTCTCTTCTGCCGTTGTTTACCGAGAAGAGACTGATAAATATACTTGTTGAATATCTTAGAAATAATTCAGGCTCAGACAATGAGGCGGTTAAGGGTATAGTATCTATTCTTGCCGATCAGGATATTAAATTAAATATTAATGCAATGGAGGTTTTTAAGCTTGTCATTGAAAATAATCAAAACCCTGAAATAAGAACACTTGCTATCAAAGGGATTGGGAATTGTTGTATTACAGAAGATATTGAATATTTAAATGATCTCTTTTATAAGGTAAAGGAACAGCATCTTAAAAAGTCGATAGTGAAAGGGATATATTCAATTATTGCGCATAGAAGTGATTTTGATCAGAAGCAGCTTATTTTGTATGTTCAGGAGTATATGAAGGATCCGGATATAAAGGTGAGGATTTTTTCATGTATGATACTTATTCGCTTAGAGGACAAAGATGCTTTTAGATCTATAAGAGAGATGCTTATAATTAAGAATAAATTAATACAGAGAGAGATTTTATCAATCTTGCATGATATAAGAACGCAGGACTTCTATTTCTTTTTAGTATCGCTTCTAAAAGAGGAATTTGGTATAAGTAAAGATATTATTAATATTTTAAGGAAGCTTCCAAGTGATGAACTGAAAGAGATTGATGGTTTTATAATAAATCTATTTAGAAAATTTGATCTCCAAACCGTAAAGACAAGCGTTAGTACAAAAGATTTAAATAAGGTCGCAAATTTAACAAAGAGGACATTTACGGTTTTATATCTTACAATAGAAAATTTTGATTCATTAATCAGCGCTATGAACTTCTATGAGTTAACAGAATTTCATTTTAAGATTGATTCGGTTATTTTAAAGCCGGTGATTGAGAATAGAGGTATAGTTTCAGATAAGGATAGCAGCCGATTAACTGCGTGGTTTGAATATCCCGAAGATTCCATAGTTGCTGCAAATATTATGACTAATAGATTAAAGCAGTTAAATGATTCGCTAATTTATGAAAAGAATATTGATGCAAGAATTGTAATAGTAACAGATAAGTTTAATGTGGTTGAAGACGAGATATTTAACTATACTATGGAAAAATTGAATAGATACAATGACTTACCATTGTTTAATACTGTAATTATTGATGAGGAGACTGCCAAGAACGTAAGTAGCTCATTTCGTTCTGCACCTATACCGGAGATATTGTACTCAGGCGAGCTTTCGGACAGGATACATTTTGAATTAAAGGAATCGATTAATTTTACAGAGAAGGCTTTCGCTATACTAAAAGAAAAAGAGGCGGAAATATTAAAAGCAAAAGAGGCGCAGGAACAGATAGAGTCGCAATTAAAAAATTTGAGAACAGAGAACAGGTCATTAACCTCAATAACAATTGCCGGCGAGCTTGATAATATAGGATTAAAGCTTAGAAATGAATTTGATGAGATAGAAAAATATATTTATAAACGATCTATTGATAAAGAATTAAACAAACACGTCCGTAATATGCTTAATAACATATATAATCTCTATATGGTGGAGATATCAAGGCTTACTATAAAATAGATTTTTATTGCTCTGTAAATCTTTTTGCCATCTCAAGTTTATGTTGAATAAGAAGTCTTGGGGTTATCAAAAAGAATTTTTCATTTTTGAATTGCAGCAGGATTTCATATTGCAGGGTTGCAGTTTTGTAATCGCCGATTTTATAGGCAGATTCGGCGAAGTAATAGTGATATGATTTATCATATTCACCTGAGGTATCAATGGATTTAAGGAGTACAATGGTTTTTAAATACTCTCCGTTTTTGAAATGAATTTTTGCAAGCCCAAGCAATCCGTTTGGGAATAAACGTTGTATCCGGATTGCTGCTTCATAATATTGTCTTGCAATTCTTAACTGATTTCTATTATAATATATATCCCCAATAAGAATATATGTATTAAGTTCTCTCGGATTTTTTTTTAATCCAATGCGGAATTGATCTATTGCTTCATTCTCTTTATTTAATCTTCCATAAATATAGCCTAATTGAATGTATATTTTCCAGTATTCAGGTACAAGCTGCGCTGCTTTTGAAAAATATATTATTGAGACATTAAGTTTATTTAAGTAAATGGCGCATATTCCCGCATTATATAAAAATGGAAAGAATAGAGGGGCATTAGTTATACCATCTTCAAGTAAAGTTAAGGCTTCTGAAAAATTTCCTTCTTCCATGAGCTCGGCAGCTTTATTATTTACGCTTCCTGCCGTATCATCTCCAGTACAAAAGAGTATATCATTTTTAGAGTATATGCGATATTCGCCGATCTCTTCCGGCTGAATGTTTATTTTATTAAAAACATTATATTCATGACTTACGGTATTTGCTGCTATAGACGGGGTCAGAGCAATAACAAATACTATTACATATAAAAATATCAATTTCATTAATGGATTTTCCACTGACAGATTTAATTATATTAAAATATCGGAAAATTTTCAGCTGCAGGATATTTAATTCCTTGTAATATTTGTACCTTGTAAAAAAAATATATACTATGAAAAGATCCGAATTAATAATTTATAATGAGATACCTGAAAACAACGGGTTATTTATTAATCCCGTTGTGACTATCGGTAATTTTGACGGAGTACATGCAGGTCACAGGAAGATCATACAAAAACTTATTTCAAGTTCTGTTAAACACAATGGCGTTCCAATTGTCATCACATTTAAAAATCATCCAAGGACTCTGTTCCGGCCGGAATCTCCATGCAGAATAGTTACTACAGCAGAAGAGAAACAGCAGCTTTTACATTCACTTGGGGTTAATCATATTATTATGCTGCAATTTACAAGGGAGCTTTCCAATCTTACTGCGGATCAATTTTATAATGAACTCCTTATTGGCAGGTTAAAGATAAAAGAGATAGTGATTGGACATGACCACGCCTTTGGGAAGAATAGAGAAGGGAATATTGATTACTTAATGAAACTCTCTGAAAAGACAGGGATTATTGTAACACGCGTTGAAGAGGAGATATGCAATGATAAAGTAATATCTTCAACATTTCTTAGGGATGTAATTGACAATGGAAATATGGATATTGCGGCAATGCTTTTAGGGATGAGGTATTCATTAACAGGGAAAGTGGTAAAAGGTGCAGGAAGAGGAAAAGGACTTGGATTTCCAACTGCTAATGTCCTTCCTGATAATTCGGATAAGATTGTTCCGAATAATGGGGTCTATGCAGCTTCAATAATGTTTAGCGATAATTCTGTTTATTATGGGATGCTTAATATCGGTTATAAACCAACATTTGATGATAAGACCCGGACTATTGAAATAAATATTTTTGATTTTAACAGAGATATCTATGGTGAGACTGTCGCCATAGAGTTTTTTCAAAGGATAAGGGATGAGGTTAAATTTGATTCGATTGATTCTCTTATTAAACAGATTAAATCAGATGAGGTTCAAATTAGAAAGATTTTTTCGGAAAAAAATTGAAAAAATTATAAATTTCTAAAAAATTTTTAAAAAAATCAAAATTCCATCGTAACCAGATATGAAAAACAACGTTAAAAATAGGGTTACATGGAATGAAGAACTTCCTAACATACATAAAACAGCTGCTGGTCTTTGTATTAATAGCAGAACTGAGTATCTTAAACGTTCCGTTAAACGGAGCAGAGATAGTTGTAGATAAAAGCGTACCAATAGAACAAAGACC
>WRGT01000013.1 GCA_009787025.1 Spirochaetota bacterium | reverse complement strand
AGCTGAAGATTTGGGAATTAACTTAAAGTAATTATAAGGCAAAATATTTAGTTTGCATGCAAGTTTTATGGACGTATGATACTTTTTTCGAGCAGTAAAATTCATGAGTAAATCCCGTAAAAAATGTATTGAAAAAATAAGAATATATGCTACATTATAGTTATAGGGGAATATTAAAAATTACTGATAGCAAACAAAAATAGAAAAATTTTGCTATTATTATGTCGTATTGAGAAAAAATCAGTGATAATTATTCATTTTTTTCTCAAAAAAAAATTTTTTTTAAAAATTCCCCAGCATCCATCGTTTTAACTTATAAATCCTGTATAAATATGAAGAGATATTTATGAATCTAAAAGTGAAAAAAATATTGCTAAAGCTAATTAAAATCATACCATATATATTAATTATTTTTCTCTTAAACTCATGTATTAATGGCACCCCGCCAAACTTTGATAATAAATTTATCATGAAATTTTCAGTTGAGTATAATCCCAACGGAGCTGACGGAGGTCTGCCTCCAATTGATAATACCGATTATTTAAGCGGCGATATTGTTACAGTGCCGGGAAATCCTCATGCACTAAAAAGAGAGAATTACAGTTTCACGGGCTGGAATGTATTCCCTGACGGCAATGGTTTAAATTTTACGCAAGGAGATATCTTTGCTATTGGCGGCTCGGATGTTGTATTCTATGCCAGGTGGTCGCAAAATCAGACATTTTCCGTCATGTATAACAGTAATGGCGCTGATACGGGTATTATTCCTAAAGATACAACAATGTATGAAGAAGGGATGCATCCAATAGTTGCAGGTAACAGCGGTAATCTTGTAAAAAACGGATATGATTTTATCGGATGGAATACGCAAGCTAATGGACTTGGAATACATTATACACCGGCGGGACCGGAGGTAAAATTTGAAATGGGGACATCTAATGTTATATTATATGCTATATGGTCTAAGAAACAAACATATGTCATTGATTATATGGCAAACGGAGCCGAATTCGGCAATGTACCTCTTGACATGACTAAATATGAAACAGGGCAAACTGCGACAGTATCTGCAAATACGGGAAACTTGCGAATGACAGGATATAGTTTTGCAGGATGGAATACCCGTGCTGACGGACTTGGAACCGGTTATAAACCGGGTGATACTATTACAATCGGAAATGCCGATATTACTCTCTATGTTAAATGGGAAAAAGCATATTCCGTAACTTATGACGGCAACGGCGCAGACAGCGGAATCGCCCCTGTTGATCCTGCATTTTATCCAAAGAATGCAGTTGTTTCTGTTGCCGGTAATATAGGCTACTTAAGTAAAGAGGGATTTAACTTTGCAGGATGGAATACACGCGCCGACGGACTTGGAACAACATATACTCCGGGTCAAACCTTTACAATGGGCGAATCAAACGTAACACTCTATGTTAAATGGACTGCAAAACCAGTATATACGGTAACATATAACGCAAACGGCGCAAGCAGCGGTACGCCTCCCGAAGATCCGTCAACATATTTAGAGGGCGCAGTTGTTCATGTAAAGTGTAATACGGGCGGTCTTATGAAAACCGGTTATAATTTCATTGGATGGAATACTCAAGCCGACGGATTCGGAACAACATATACTCAAAAAGAGACCTTTATAATGGGAAATAGCAATGTTACTCTCTATGCAAAATGGGGCGGTCCCGGTATGCTTGATAATACCTTCAATAATGGCGGCGCAGGAACAAACGGTGATGTTTACGGGATAGCACTCCAAAGCGACGGTAAAATTATAATAGCAGGAAATTTTACTCAATATAACGGTATTACAAGAAATAAAATAGCAAGATTAAATTCCGACGGCACGCTTGATATGACCTTTAATCCGGGAATCAGTATTGCTGCAAATAGCGATTTACCCGATGAAGACTTAGTGATAGCTGCTGTTGCAATTCAGAGTAACGGAAAGATTGTTATAGCCGGTAATTTTACCTCATTCAACGGAACGCCAAGAAACAAAATAGCACGATTAAATTCAAACGGTTCGCTTGATATGACCTTTAATCCGGGAACAGGCGCATCAGGCGAAGAGGATGTAATAAGCTGCGTTGCCATACAATCCGACGGCAAAATAATTGCAGGCGGGTCATTCTCTGCATTTGACGATGAACCTATAAGCAATATTGTGCGGCTAACCGACACAGGCGATATTGATAAATATTTTGCAGCTGACTCTATCCCGGAACCTGATGAACCTGTCTCATACAGCTTTCCTAATGATGGAGTAAGCTCAATTGCCATACAATCCGACGACAAGATAGTTATAGGCGGAGCGTTTAACAAATGCGGATTATATAATTGCAACAGGTTAGCCAGATTTAACAGCGACGGTACTTTTGATACGGCATTTAATTCAGGTTTGGGCGTAGTTGATGAAATATATACGACAGCTATACAATCAGGCGGCAAAATTTTAGCAGGCGGGTCAGGCGGTTATTTTGCCCGCTGTGATAGTGACGGCGCATTGGACGCAGGATTTCCATCTTCAGGCAGCGGAGCAACTGATGATATTTACAGTATAGTTTTACAGCCGGATGGAAAGATACTTTTATGCGGAGGTTTTGATCACTTTAGCGGTATTCCATGTAAGTATTTAATAAGACTTAATAGTAATGGTACTGTTGATACGGATTTTAAGACAGATAACGGCGCTGATAATACCGTTATCTGCATGATTGTTTTACCAGATGGGAATATACTCATCGGAGGAGCATTTACTATGTACGGAAGTACGGCAAAGAGCGGGATTGTAAGGATATTGAAATGATGAAACAAAGTTTAACACTTGCATTACTCTTGGCAGGCTTGATCTATATTGTATCGTGCAATAAGACAGATCCTCATATCAATGATTACGATCAGGCAAATATAGATACTATAAGCAGTGACGGAACTATAGAAAAACCGACCTTTGAATCTTATATATTAAGCGGCGATGCAAAATTAAAAGCAAAGAGATATAAAGAGGCAGAGGAAAATTACACAAGCGCAATCAATATAAATTCTAAGTCGTTAAAGGGATACAATAAACGTGGTTATGTAAGAATAATACTGAGAGATTATAAAGGCGCATTGGAGGATTTTGAAAAATCGATAGAGATAAATCCTTCAAATGAGTCAAGCTATAACTACAGGGGTTTTGCATATTACAAGATGAAAGAGTATAAAAAGGCTCTTGATGATTATGGCAAGGCTATTGAATTAAAAAATGATTTTGCTGATCCATTTTATAACAGAGCTATGCTTAAAATCGACACAGGTGATTTCAACGGCGCAACTGATGATCTTAACAGGGTTATTATTATGAAAAAAAAGGATGCCGATGCCTACAATCTGCGCGGTTATGCAAAATATAATCAAGAGAGATACAATGAGGCTATTACCGATTATACAATAGCCATAGAGTTAAATGAAAATCATATTGAGGCATATTTTAACAGGGGCGATGCCAGAGATAAGACAAAGGAATATTTTGGAGCAATATCCGACTACACCAATGTAACAAAGCTTGATCCTAAAAATATCTTTGCTTACTTAAGCAGAGGTATGATCAAGGAAAAAATCAAAGACTATAGCGGCGCTATTGCTGATTATAATACGGTTATATCAATCAATCCAAATTATACAAAAGGATATTCTGCAAGAGCATACACAAAGTATATTTCAAAGGACTATGCCGGAGCTGCATTGGATTATTCAAGAGCTATTGAAACAGGCAGTGATGACGGTAACCTCTATTATAACAGAGGTAAGGCAAAAATTGACATGGGAATGGAAGCTGAGGCTTGCGCTGATTTTAAAAGAGCTTTTGATATTGGAATAAAGATAGATATTAGATACAGAAAAATTTGCGGAATAACAGAGAAATAAATTTATGGAGGGATATATAAAAAATTTTAGAGTTATATATTATATATTTATTTTAATATTGATACCATGCTACATCTTATCCGCTCCAACAGGAACGCCTGAAAAGGCTATTGAAGAGCTTGAACGAAGGCAATATGAGATTGAAAAAAAATTAAGAGAGAAAGAGAAGATTGAAGAACGTGAAAAACAAGAGAAAAAGAAAGATGATATACCAATTTCAGATGATGATAACAAATTCTTTATTAAAGAGATAATTCTTCAGAATGACGAATTGCTGTCAGGCAGTGAAAAGAGAAAACTGCTTGAGCCTTATACTAATAAAGAATTAACCTATAATGATCTGAATGTTCTTGTAGGAAACATAACAAATCTATTGATAGAGAAGGGATATGTAACTGCAAGGGTTAAGATACCCCTTGAACAGGATATTAGTACGGGTATTTTTATTATAACAATTGTAAACGGATATATAAGCGAAGTGGTTCCTGAAAAGGATGAGTTTACAAAGAGGATTGGCGTATTTATGGCTTTCCCTTTTTTATCGGGGAAGAATCTCTATCTTGGAGATCTTGATTATGGCATAGAACAGATGAATAAGCTCAGGTCTAATAACGCTTCAATGAAGATCCATCCCGGAGAGGAGATCGGTTCTTCAAAGATTGTTATTTATAATGACCCTGGGAGATGGTTTTTCATCGAGTCGGGTTTTGATAATTTAGGACAGAAAAATACGGGCGAGATGAGAGGTAAATTGACTGTAGGGTTTGATAATCTCTTATGTATCAATGATTTTCTCAGCTTTGATTTTACTCATAGTTTAAGCGATCCTGATAAAAAATATAGCCGCACTTATACAATGAATCTAATGTTTCCTTTTGGTTATTGGTCTTTTTTAACGACATACAGCAGGTCCGAGTATAAGCAGTATGTTGAAGGTCTTAATACGGAATTTAAGACATCAGGAGATGATATAAATAAGATGCTTGGCATTGATAGAATGGTCTTTAAATATAAGGATAACAGATTTAAAGCAAAAAGTTCGCTCACTCTTAAAACTAAGGAAAATTTTTTAGAGGATGCAAAGATAGAGAGTTCAAGCAGAAACCTTTCTGTTCTTAAACTTGGTATAGATTACTCAACTTTTTTACTGGATGGATATTTTTCATCAAATATATACTACAGCAGAGGACTTAAACTATTCGGCGCATATAAAGACGCCGGCAATCTTGAAGATGATGTTCCCAGGGCGCAGTTTAACAAATATGAGATGAACATTGTTTGGAATAAACCGTTTATGATATTTGAACAGAGTTTTTCGTATATGCTTTACATTTCAGGTCAATGGGGGGTTGAGACTCTCTACAGTTCCGAAAAGTTTTCTATCGGCGACATGAACACAGTCAGGGGATTTAAAAATGATTCGTTAGTAGGGGACAGGGGATTTTATATAAGGAATGAATTTTCAGCAATTGATTTCTCTTATCTATGGAAGTATCTAAAGGGCTTTAAGCTATTTATTGGATATGATTACGGTTATGCTGTGGAAAAAGTCGGCAGAGATGCAAATTACGGACGCGGTGAAGGATCTGTTATGAGTTGGTGCGCAGGATTAAATTATTCAACGGAAATAGCTGATTTTAATGTAACTTACTCACGCCACTTGTTTGCTCCATGGTTTATGATAGAGAAGAATTATATAGTTTATGTAACGGCAACTTTAAGTTGTACGGGTCTCTTTGATGAAATAATGAATTTTTTTTGAAAAAAATGATAAAATGCGCAAAAAATAATTTGCTAAATAATTTTTCTTGACATTACATACCGATTGGTATGTAATGTTCTTGTGGAAAACGAAGATACAAAAAATCATATAATTAAAGTTGCCGCTCCTGTTTTTAATAAATATGGGTATGTAGGCACGTCTTTATCCGACATTTTAAATAATACAACCCTTACAAAAGGCGCAATATACCACTATTTTGAAAATAAGGATGATCTTGCCTTAGCTGCACTTGAATATAATCTTAAACTTATATCGGAATTTAATTTTTCGTCAATCAAATCGAAAAGCCATTCTTGCGATAAACTTATAGCCTTTGCCGAAACATTTAAAAAACATTATGAAGCAATGAAACAGATGGGTGGCTGCCCCATAATAAATTCTTTAGTTGATGCGGACGACGGAAATGAGCTGATAAAAAATCGCGTCGGTAAATTCATTAAAATGTGGAAAAAATCTCTCAAAGGAATAGTAGAACATGGTAAACTAAATTCCGAAATTAAACCTGATGTAGATTCCGAATATTTTTCAATAAATTTTATTTCACTAATAGAAGGGAGTATTGCAATGTCAAAAGGTTTAGATGACAGGAACTTTTTAGACCATGCGGTTAATCTCCTTATATCTATTATAGAAGATATAAGAATCAAATGATTCATTAGAAAAACAGGCAAATCTATGAAAATAATAAACAGGATGTAAAAAAACATGGAACTCCATAAACTAACAGGATTAGAATTCTTAACAAATATGACTAACGGCGCAATACCGAATCCGTCAATTTCGGAAACTATGGGTATAAAAGCAGGCGAGGTTAAAAAAGGATATGTAAAATTTATAGCAAAGGCTGATAAAAGACATATCAATCCCCTTGGAGGCGTCCACGGAGGCTTTGCAGCAACAGTTCTTGATTCTGTTACAGGCTGCGCCGTCCATACTATGCTTGAGGCAGGTATCGGATATGGAACTGTTGACCTTAACATTAAAATGCTCAGAGCAGTTCCTCTTGAAAAAGAACTAATCGCAGAAGGTAATGTTATCCATATATCAAATAAATTAGGCGTATCGGAAGGTACTCTTAAAGATGCAGACGGAAAATTATACGCTCATGCAACTGCCACTTGTATGATTTACAGATAGTCATATAATCTGCGTCAGTCTTTCAAGCCTGTTTTCTATGAAATTTTTATAAAAAAAATTTATATTTGTACTTGCTATTTTATATAACAAAAATTTTTAATATTATTAAATAATAAAGCAAATTTAAAGGAAATTAAAGAAGAAAAAAATCTCATAAAAATTTGCTTGACGCAGGAGGAAACGCAATGATAAACTTATTAAAATATTCCGTTCCGTTCCGTTCCGTTCCGTTCCGTTCCGTTCCGTTCCGTTCCGTTCCGTTCCGTTCCGTTCCGTTCCGT
>WRGT01000012.1 GCA_009787025.1 Spirochaetota bacterium | reverse complement strand
CGTGTTTTTAGTTCACCCGATAGAACAATATAAACTCGGCGTGGCAATCCAGTAGAATAAATTAAGACTCTGGATTGCCACGCGCAGGTTACACAATCTATACTCAAGCATGGTTGATGCGCTCGCAATGACGAAAGCAATGTACTTATCGTTGACTCTTGTTACTTATCAGACAGCCCCCGCCTCTGCTCAACGTAAATGCAAAATAATATTTTCACCCTGTTTTATATCACTGCCCGGAATGGGCTTTTGCGCATAAACCCTGCCTGAACCCTTTAAATAATACTTCACGCCATGATTTTCGCTAAGCGCTCTTAAACAAGCGGCAGCTTCATATATATTCATTCCTCTTAAATCCGGGACCGTATCATATACCGCTTTTTCTCTGTCTGTAGATTTTTTAACTTTTAGAGACGAGGTATCTTTACCTCCAACGCCAAGATAGGGCAATACACGGTCGGTTATCCGCATAAACAGAGGCGCTGCAGATGCGCCGCCTGTAAACCTGTCTCCGGGATCATCTATAATAACAGCCATAGATATTACCGGTTTTTTATACGGAGCAATCCCAACAAATGACGAAACATTGCGGTCGGAATATGCTCCTTCCGTTCTGCTGAATTTCTGCGAGGTGCCTGTCTTTCCGGCTATCTGGTAATAAACAGATTCAGCCCTTTTACCCGTACCTTTTGCAACTACATCCAGCATCAAATTTATGATTGTCAGCGCATCCTCATGTTTTATTATTCTCCCTTTTGATTTGCGGGAAAAACTTTGAACAATGGCGCCGTCAGGTTTTTCAATCTTCTCTATCAGGGACGGAGTTAAATATACTCCATTATTGGCAATGGCATTAAATGCAGCAACAAGCTGAATTGCAGTAACAGAAATCTCATGTCCAAGAG
The DNA here is from genome assembly GCA_009787025.1 of Spirochaetota bacterium. Classification (GTDB taxonomy): domain Bacteria; phylum Spirochaetota; class UBA4802; order UBA4802; family UBA5550; genus WRGT01. Next base: position 5,127 of record WRGT01000012.1, on the reverse strand, counting down.
ACATGGAATATTTAGATATACCCGACCATTTTGGAACAGGTCTGAATATCCCTTCAGCCTCTCCGGGAAGTCCGATTCCCGTCGGTGTTCCAAATCCGAACTTGCGAATTGTATCATACAATTCTTTTTTTTCAAGAATTTTAACAGCCTGTATCATACCGGCATTACATGATTCGGCTATTATCCGATCCATTGTAATCTTTCCATGTCTATGCAGGCAATTAATCCTTACTCCGTTCACCTCAACATAGCCGTCGCAAAAGTATTCCCTCTTTAATGCCTCGGGCTTATTCTCAAGCAGAGACGAAAGGGCAATAATCTTAAATGTTGATCCGGGCTCAAAAGAATCTATAAATCCGAAATTTGAGAGTGTAGCCTGATTATATCTATAAAAGTAATTAAGATTGTAAAAAGGATACTTTGCCATAGCAAGAATCTTTCCGCTCTCCCTATCTAAAATCACCACAGAGCCTTGTACTGCTTTGTGCTGCACCATTGCTTTGAAGAGTTCCTCTTCGGCAACATATTGTATGTAGCGGTCAATAGTCAATGTGATATTCTTTTTCTGGTAAATCTCTCTAAAAATTTCATCTTTGACAATTTCATCTTTGCCGGATAAAATACGGTTATATTTATATTCTACGCCGTCAAGACCATTATTATCAAGACCAACAAAGCCAATTACATTAGCAGCAAGATTGTTATATGGATATACCCTTTTATACTCTTTGGTATAATATATCCCCTTGATATTAAGAGACTTAATCTTATCGGATATTTGATCGTCACAACGCCTGATAAGCCATACAAACTTTCGATTAGCCGTAAACTTTGATACGAGGTCATCTAACGGCATATTGACAACAGGCGACAGCTTTGCCGCTGCAGATGCAGGCTCTTTTAACTCCTGGGGATTAACATAAAATGAGTTTAACAGGATACTGAGAGCAAGCAGATAACCTCCGCGGTCAAAGATACACCCTCTTCCGTCTTCAATAGGTTCGGCTTTAGGTATAATGATTTTGTCCGAAAAGTGCAGGTTAACGAGTTTAATTACAAAAAAAAATAATACTATTGATAATATAAAGCCGGTTATAAAAACTCTTTTTCTAAAAACAGATTTTTTCATCGTTATCGTTGCCTGTTAACCGGCTTAAAATTTCTGTTACAATAATTGTATTGCTATTTTATCAATCCAAGCCGGTTAAGTTTCCCCTTTAAAATCGTAGAGGAATTCCAATAAAGGATAAATGCTTTCCCCTTGATTGCCGTAATATCAAGATAACCGAAACATCGCCCGTCAGACGAATCTGTTCTATTATCGCCAAGTACAACAACCTTACCGGGCGGAACAATCCCTTCTATATTAGTAAACTCATTAGGCTCGCAGTGAAAATAGTTAGTAGGCTTACCCAAGGTGTACGGCTCATCCTGCTTTATTCCATTGATATATACAGCGTCATCTTTTACATGAAATTCATCACCAGGTAATGCAATGCATCTCTTTATATAATCTTTATCTTTATCTCTTTCAACCGGAGGAGTGAATATTATAATATCACCCCTTTTGAGATCCCTAATAGCAAAGAACTTAATGCGAATCGGCTTATCCATACCAATCATTTTTGGTATGATTGGTCCGTATGTAATCTTTTCAACAAACAGGTGATCCCCTTCCTGCAATGTCTCTTTCATAGAACCGGATGGGATGTTATATGCCTGAATAACATATTGAATAATATGAACTGCAAGCACAAGGGCAACAACAACTGCATCAACAAACTCCCATATCTTCTTAAAAGAATATGTGCGCTTAGGCGACATATCTTGAAAGAATCCCGGTATAAGAACCCTCTCGTCATCTTTTAAAAGAACCCGGGGAAATATTGTAACAGCATACTTATCTCTTATTAATAAATTACCAAGAACATTTATTTCAAGGTAGGTTATGTCATCAGCCGGAATCTTAACAGTATTATCTGTAGATTTTACCTCTATAAAACTATTGCACAGTCTAATATGCCCGCCTTTGTATTTAATATACTTAATAATATGATTTAATAATCTTATAAAATAAAATACTGTTGTCATTCCGCCAATAAAATAAATATATAAGCATGGAGTCTTAACAAATGGAATTGCAACAGCAAGAAATAGAGTGGAATAGATAATAAGAAGAAAAAAGAGTCCCCTTTTAAGGAAAAATTTAACAGCCTCTTTAGTATCTAATACTTTATATTCTACATCAAACTCCTTTGATTTATCAAATCTTAAAAATTGAATCATTAACTTCTCCTTAATATTTCAAAATATAAATAATTACAGCCATAAAAAGATAAAATATTCAACAAAAGGTAATATAATAACAAATTTTATTGCATATTTACTCCCTACATATAAAATAGACATAATCAGGTGTCTACAATTTTTTATGAAAACCATTGACGATATATTAAAAAGAATTCAGCCCGAAAAACTGAAAAAGATAACCAATATTCTCAATATTAGATCATCAGTAAAGTCTAAAATTAAGGATACTATGCTCAATTTTTCCGGTATAAATAAAGTCATCTCGTCGTTAGACAGGAATGAACTCAATATATTTAAATTACTCTATTCAGGGAATGACGATATAAGTTTTGGCGTGATTCAAAAAGTATTAGGTATTGGAATTGATGAAATAGAAAAATCTGTCTATAATATGAATGAATTGATGCTGACTTATATTATAAAGAACAGACAGATGCTGAATAAAAAGATGGACAGAGTCCACTGTATTGAGGAGATAACAAAAATATTTAAAATTAATGAAAGCAAAGATGTTACGGAGTACCTGAATAAAGCTGCCGAACTCTTAATATCAAATAACAATGTAAAGCATGAAGATATAATTGAGGATGAACTATCGGCAAAAATTATCCAATCAATTACAGCAGGCGGTGTTATAATACAGGCTGAAAGTCTTAAGAAACTGTATCCGTCTAAAGATGATGAAAAAAAAATCAATAATATGGTTGAAACCGGTCTTTTAAAAATTTTTAATATTATAAGTGACAGACCATATACCTATATCGGGTTAAATGAGGATATACTCTGCAATGCTGCAACAAAGTATAAAAAAAAGAATATTCCCGATTCAACAAATGTAAGCAATAACTTTAAAGCTATTACTAATATACTAAAAGCTTATGATGTTATATCATCATCAGGACTCTTTAAAACAAAGCAGGATAAATTTAGAAAAATTGATATAAAAAAAATCTCCGAAGCTATGCTTGAAATATATCTTTCCGATGGAAAACAGATCTCTTGTGAAGTAAGAGCCCATATTTCAATGAAGATGCTTAATCTTCTTAAATGTTTAAAATTAGAGAAAGATATTGGGATAATCAATATAAAAAATATATCTGAAAAAATATGCGACCCTGTATTGATAATAAAATCAATCCTCTTAAAATTTCAGGAAGATGTTAAACATGATAATGAATTTCAGGAAGGGTTTATAATCCCAAACTACTCAGGGATAAGGAGCATATTATCAATACTTGCAATTGTTAAATCTATAGATTATAACTACATGAGATTAATATTTATAATATCATCAGCAGCAAACTTTAAAAAATTAGAAACGGATTTTAATAATTCTATTATTCACATTGAGGAACAGTTTGAATTATCTATTAATATATTAACAATACTTGGACTGTGTGATACAATAAACGGGAAGATAAACTTATCTGAGTCAGGAAAAAAAATCGGTGCATTATTGAATAATAAAAAATATAACAAAGAATCAGAGGTAAAAAAATCTATCTATATCAGCCCGGACTTTACTCTAATGATACCATACAGAGATATTGACCCCGTTTCTCTTTACACAATAATGGCATTCACTGAAATTGTAAAAGAAGATGTTGTTTTAGAAGCTGCAATAACAAAGAGTTCAATAATCAATGCAAAAAAGAGAGGGATGCATATTGAAACATTTATCTCTACTCTGCAAAAATATGCAAAAAACGACATACCGCAAAATCTTGAATTCTTACTTGATGATTGGACAAAGCAGACTATGAGTATAAATATATCAAGCCCTATTCTGCTTCATACAAGTCATGGAAGTTTTATTGATGAAATTCTTTACAGCAATCAGTTGAAATCCCTCATTACAAGGATATCAGAACACTATGCAATACTTGATAAGGATTCAATCGATACGGTTGTGAAGTTTTCAAAAAAATTTGATGCGGTTGTAACTATGTTTGATGACGATATCTAATCTTTAAACAACTATTATCTTTCTGGGAAAATCCCATTTCATGAACTCCTGCAGAGCCTTAATAGTCTTATCCTGAACAAAATACAGTTTTCCATTGAGTTTTACAAGCCCGCCTTTATAATGGGTATATTTCATCTGATGGTCTATAGACCCGACAAGCTCTACCCTCTTCCAGTTATCAACTGTCTTTAATAAAGGGAGTTTTCGAAGATATAGTTCTTTTATAGTTCCATCTACTACAGAATCTACTAATATTCTTTCCCATTCCATTGACATCTTATTACCTATTATTCATAGCGATTATTCAAATTTCAAAAAAACTCTTTGCTGTTAAAGATACCCGCATAATATTAAAATCCAACTTGTAGCGGTCAACCATAAACAGACAACTCTTTTTTTACTAACAAAACATATCTAATATTTTATAGAAAACAATTTTTATAAATGGTTAAAAAAAAATTAAAAAATTGAACATTAATTTTAGGCACTATTATATAACATCCTTTAATTTTCTATATATCAATAATTACAACTCTTTTTTAAAAAAATATAGATGAGCCTTATGTTTCTTTTAACGTTTAGAGAGCAGTAGATTCAAGGCATATTTTGTATTTACAGGATTAGCAGGATTTTGTTGCACAAATAAAATGTTGTTAATTCAACAATGCTATGTTCGCATAAACCGTTTATTGAAACTATAATCTTGGTCATCCTGCAAATCCTGTGAATCATGGTTCAGACTTTACTCTGTCCGTTTCCGCTGAAATACCCTCCTCGCTCCCGATCGTAGCTTCGACGGCCATTTCGCAAAAACGGACGCGTCTGTACCTGAGCCACAAAACTATGGCTGG
>WRGT01000011.1 GCA_009787025.1 Spirochaetota bacterium | reverse complement strand
CCAAGCTCCAAGCTCCAAGCTCCAAGCTCCAAGCTCCAAGCTCCAAGCTCCAAGCTCCAAGCTCCAAGCTCCAAGCTCCAAGCTCCAAGGCTATTTTCGCTCTTCTCTAATATTGAAGTAAATTTATCAAAACCTATCTTTGTTTTATTAACCTGCGCTTTACTAATATTTAATGCCTGTGGCAGTGAAGATGATGATGCCGGTGGAATCACCAGTGGCAGTACGTATAATGATACATATAACCTAAATCTGCGTGATCCCGGTCCTGCCGGTGGGTTAATATTCTATATAAACCCAAATGCTAACACAGATGGTTGGAAATACCTTGAGGCAGCACCGGTTTCGACTGAATGGACAAGTAAACTATGGTCATCAAATACAGGAGCCGTAGGAGTAACTTATACTGGAATAGGATATGGAAAAAGCTATACAGCTATGATTGTTGATTGGTTAGATGATAAAGGTGAAACAGGTAGAGCTGCACAGTTATGTGACAATCTAAGTTATGGAGGTTATAGTGATTGGTTTTTACCATCGTCAAGTGAGCTCTATGAGATGTATCTTAGACTTCATAATATTGCTGTTCCGGTTGGAGGTTTTAGTGGTATTTATTGGAGTTCAAATGAGTTGGGAGCTTCTTCTGCTATGGTGAGAAATTTTACAGCAGGAAATACATCAAATCAAAATAAAAATTCTAGTTATAGTGTTCGCGCTGCAAGGCGCTTTTAACAAATTTTTTGTTTTGTAAATTAAAAAAGGCATATTGATTATTTTAAAAAATTATCAAATAGTATGGGGTAAATGTTTACTCCATACTATCAAAATAATTAGTAAATCTTAATACAATTCTTAATTTATTTTTTGTATAAAATAACTATATATTAATTATACTATAGTACACTAAAAACTTCAGATTAATCCATACTTCTCTATTTGATAAAGCATACAAAAACATTTATATCTTTTTATATAAAAATACTATTAAATCTTCTATTATAAAATCTATTTCTTGACAATTGTAAGAGTAAACAATTATCTCGGTCATTGACAAAATTTTTGCAATAATATAAGTTACAAAATATTATTTTTAAACTCTCATATCTTAATAAAAGATTGATTATATAGAAATGATTTTTTAAAGCAAGAGGATGATATGCAAAATAGAGACGGTTTTTCAGCCCATGAAATTTTTACAACTTCAAAAGGTTATACTTATAACGATTTTATAATTTTACCCGGCTACATAGATTTTGCTCCGGATGATGTAATCCTTGAAACAAATATTACAAGAAATATCAGGCTTAAAAGTCCCCTTGTTTCAAGTCCAATGGATACGGTAACCGAGACTGATATGGCAATAGCCCTTGCGCTATGGGGCGGGATAGGTATTGTTCACTATAATAATACTATTGAACAGCAGGCAGATATAGTCAGCAAGGTTAAAAGATATGAAAACGGCTTTATAAATAAACCCCTTGTACTGTCACCGCAGAACAGAATAAGCGATATTGATATGATAAAAGCTATTTATAACTTTTCCGGAATTCCAATCACTGAGGATGGTAAATTAAATTCAAAGCTTGTGGGAATAGTTTCTAACAGGGATATAGATTTTGAAAAAGACAGAACTAAGCTTCTTTCAGAGGTTATGACAAAGGATATTCTAACTGCTAAAAAGGGCATAACCTTATCAGAGGCAAATGAAATACTCAAGGCATCCAAGAAAGGAAAACTGCCCATAGTTGATGAAGAGGGGAGACTTATTTCGCTGCTGTGCAGAAACGACCTTTTAAAAAACAGAGAGTTTCCTCTTGCGACAAAGGATGACAAAAAACAGTTAAGGGTCGGCGCTGCAATCTCGACAAAGGACGAATCAAAAGATAGACTTGCAGCTTTAAACGACGCAGGAGTTGACGTTGTAATAATAGATTCTGCGCAAGGAAATTCGGTGTATCAGATTAAGATGATTAAATACATAAAGAAAAAATATCCCCACATAGATATAATAGGCGGTAATGTTGTAACTACAGATCAGTGTGAAAACCTCATAAAAGCCGGAGTTGACGCTCTTAGAATCGGCATGGGACCGGGGTCTATATGTACAACACAGACTACTATGGCAGTAGGAAGACCTCAGGCAACTGCAGTTTTCCGCTCAGCAGAGTATTCCAGAAAACATAATATTCCGATTATTGCAGACGGAGGAATTTCTAATATAGGACACATATCAAAAGCATTGGCGCTTGGCGCTTCAACAGCAATGATGGGGTCTATGTTTGCAGGGACAAATGAAGCTCCCGGTGAGTATTTTTATGAGAACGGATTGCGTTTAAAAAAATATCGAGGCATGGCTTCAATGGAGGCTATGGAGGCTGGCGGAGCAAAGAGATACTTTGCGGAAGACGCTAAAATAATTGTGCCGCAGGGAGTTTCTGGCGCAGTTATGGATAAAGGGTCAATGCACGATTATGTCCCATATCTCCTCCAGGGACTCAAATATTCATTTCAGGATATTGGCGTAAGAGATATAAATTCGCTTCATGAAAAGCTCTATTCACAGGATTTGCGATTTGAAATAAGATCAGCAATGGCTCAGAAAGAGGGGCATGTACATGATATGTACTCATATAAAGAGCCGCAGTTTATGTGAGATAATAAAATAAAAGAAAACTATATAATTATTGAGTAAATGTTAAAAAATTCTTGAATAATTGTAATGTTTATTACAAATATATAATAAAAAAAAACGATAAAATTATGAAATCAAAAGTTAAATTTTCAACAAACAGTATTAAAATTCATACTCCAATAACTGTCCCTTTCATAGTTTCAGTTTTTGGCGCTTTACTATGCAGCATTGGAGCATACAAGTTAGGCTATATTTACCCATTTGATCATATCCTAATCGGCTTGGGAATAATCTTTTTTGCCATGGGACTTTTCTCATTCCTCAATACTAAATATTATAAAATTTTAATAAATGAAGATCCCGGGTATTACAGTCTTGTTGAATCAACCGGATGGGATATTTCGCCGTTTAAAATCCCATATAAATATTTTACCGAGATTATTGTTCAACGTATCATTAATAAAAATAAACCCGAATTTGGAGTATTGCTGAAAAACAGGAAGGGAGCTCTTCTGCTTATTTCAAGATTTAGCGATGAAGAAAAAACTCTATCATTCACAAATGAATTGGAAAAAACTATTGGTCTGCCGGTAACCATTAACCACGAAGTGCCATATAACATGATTGATAAAACACATACTCATGATCCCTATAACATAAATCTTCCTGATAATTCACGTATAAGAGTAATTGAGAGAAAGGAATTTCAGGAATTGATATGGAATATTAGATATCATCCTCTCCAAGTAGTGTTCATGTTTTGTATCTATTATGGTTTTTATCATATAATTGATATTATAGTTCTTCCAATGTATAAATTTAATAACATCATAACAATAGGAGTGTATGTAATCTTAGGAGTAATTCTTTCTATCTTATTAACAGTTGTTATATCTAATTTATTTGAAACTCACAATGTTATCATAAATAAAGACTCCATTGTTTTTTTTAATAAAATATTCTGGAAAAAATCCGGAGAGATTAAAATCAAAAAAGCCGACATAGCCTTCATAAGAAGCTCTATTGAATTCAGTAATGAGGATATGGTTATTGGAACTTTAAATGGAGTAAATGGTCTTAACAGCTATATAAATAAATTTTCAGAAAATAAAAAACATGTTAAGAAAGTAATGAATAAAAAGGCTAAACAGATATTCAGGAAAGAATTTATCAAACTCAATGGGACTCATCTTAAACTTGGCGAGAAACTCTTTATTGACCAATTTATATTAAAATATCTTTAGGCATAATATTAAAATGATTGGAAAGCTTAAAGGAACTGTTGATGACATAAAGCCAACAGAGATGATACTCGATGTCAATGGAGTTGGCTATGAACTCGCAATACCTTTCTCCACTTATGAAAAAATTCAAAATGAAAAATCCGCAACGCTCTACATTCATACTATACATAAAGAGGATCAGTTCAGACTCTTTGGATTTTATTCTAAAATAGAAAAAGATATATTCAAATCATTAATAAATGTCAGCGGAATAGGACCTGCCATAGCAATATCGGTACTCTCCGGTATTACTCCGGACAGACTTATAGAAGCTATAAAATCGCAAAATCCTCTATTGCTTACGAAGATACCCGGCATAGGAAAAGCAAAAGCCGAAAAACTTGTATTTGAGCTTAAAAGAAAAGTTCAACACTTGGAAAAAATTGCAGGCTATTCGGGGGAATCACACTCAAAAACAAGCGATGCGGTAGATGCCCTTGTAGTTTTAGGCTTTGACGAAAAAATATCGTCGAAGTGCGTTAATGATATAGTTAAAGAAAAAGGCGATATTGGAATTGAAGAGATTATTAAGAGCGCTTTAAAGATGATTTCTTAGAATAAATATATTTTTATTGACAGAAAAAGTCTATTAAAACAAATGTAAAACATTATATAACTGACTCTCTTATAAAGAGATGCGGATTGTATTGTAAATGCAATCCAACAACTAAAACATATAGCTGACTGTCTTATCAAGAGTGACGGAGGGACTGGCCCTTTGAAGTCACGGCAACCATTCTTATTTAAGAAAAGGTGCTAATTCCATCGGATAATTTCCGAAAGATGAGATAGCAGGTTTTGAAATATAAACCGCTGTCTCTGTAAGCGGTTTTTTTATGAATAGAGATATAAACAATTTAACAAAAGAAAATATTACAATCGTTGAAACCGAATATTTTACATTTGGCAGCGGTCTTATTCTCTCAAACGGCGAAAAATTATCTCCTGTTACGATTGCATACGAAACCTATGGAACTCTAAACAGCGAAAAGAGCAATGCAATATTAATAAATCATGCCCTCTCGGGAAGCGCCCATGCGGCAGGTTATCACAGCATAAACGATACAAACCCGGGATGGTGGGATTTGCATATAGGACCCGGTAAAGCCTTTGATACTAATATATATTTCATAATCTGCTCAAATGTAATAGGCGGATGCAGCGGATCAACCGGACCATCATCTATAAATCCTGCCACAGGTAAACACTATGGACCCGATTTCCCCATGGTAACAATATCGGACATGGTCAATGCCCAATATGAGTTAATCAAACATCTGGGAATTAAAAAATTGCTATCTGTTGCAGGCGGTTCTATGGGCGGGATGCAGGCTCTTCAATGGACATTATCCTATCCTGAGATGGTAAATTCATGTATAGCAATTGCAACATCGGCATCACTCTCTGCGCAAGGTATAGCTTTTAACGAGGTCGGCAGACAGGCAATCTTTAATGATCCTTCATGGAACGGCGGAAGATATTATGATTATGAAAATCCCCGCGCAGGTTTATCCTTAGCAAGAATGATAGGGCATATAACATATCTCAGCGAAAAGCACATGCACGAAAAATTCGGGAGAAAATTTCAAGACTCCGGCGTCAGGGATAAGAATCTCTCATCCGAATATATGGTTGAATCTTATCTTAAACATCAAGGGGTAAAGTTTGTTGAAAGGTTTGATGCAAATTCATATATTTATATTACGCGGGCAATAGATCACTTTGATATAAAAGAGGATCATGGTGGGAGTTTAATCTCCTCTTTTGAAAATGTCACGGCAAATTACCTTATAATAAGTTTTACTACAGACTGGCTTTATCCAAGTGATAATGCAAAGGATATTGTAAAGGCATTGCGTGTAAACGGCAAGAATGTAAACTATACGGATATAGTTACTGATAACGGGCATGATGCCTTTTTACTCCCAAATGACATCATGGGAAAAAACATATCAAATTTTTTAAAAAACGAGTTTAAGAAGAGTATAAATTGAAAGAAGCTTTCTCCGCCCGCCTGCGGCGGGCGGG
>WRGT01000010.1 GCA_009787025.1 Spirochaetota bacterium | reverse complement strand
TCTGTCTGTCTGTCTGTCTGTCTGTCTGTCTGTCTGTCTGTCTGTCTGTCTGTCTGTCTGTCTGTCTGTCTGTCTGTCTGTCTGTCTAAGATTATCATGACTTGACCTCCTGTGTCAATTAAATTTTTTTTATTTATTATCTAAAAGTTTATTACACACTCTTTTGAGTTTTCTTCCATTGGTATTTTATCAGAATCTTCTAACAGGCTAAGTTCGTCGCAGGTTAGATTAGAATCAACTCCCCAGTAAATATCAAAATATCCTTTACTGTCATTTTCTTTAATAAAATTTAAAATTACTGCTTCATACTCAGCTTCGTTAGCAATATCCAGAGAATTAACAGAAACTAAAATGTCCCCACCAATCATATCAACTTCAATATAAAATTGAGGATACAGTTTTTTGACAATATTTATATGTTTTTTTAGCTGTTGCTTAACCTTCTTAGTCATATTCATAAATTTATCCTCGTTAATTGTATTTTTTCAGTTCATTAATAAATTTCTATAGCATATTTCAAGTCTTTTTTACTAACAACGGTTTTTTCATAATCACCATTTAATCTCACATGAAATTGCAATGCTTTCATCGGTATTAAAGAGCGAAAGAGCTGTTGCAATAAATATCGTGGTTAAAAATAAAAATTGACTTTTATATATAAAATAGAAAAAATCCCTTCTAATTACTTAACATAATGAAAAAATATTTTCATGTAATATGGAGAGTCTAAAATGATACGATCTGATTTTAAAAACAGCAAAGTGTATGATATAATAGTGATTGGCGGCGGGATAACAGGCGCTGCTGTCGCTTATGATGCCGCTTCAAGAGGATTATCCGTCGCTCTTGTAGAAAGGGATGATTTTAGCTCAAAAACGTCATCTGCAACATCTAAATTGATACATGGAGGATTGAGATATCTTGAAAATTTTGAGTTATTCTTAGTGAGGGAATCTTTAAGAGAGAGAAGAATACTTGAAAATATAGCTCCGAACTTTGTCTATCCCATTCCAAACATGATAATAATAAATAATAAAGAGATGGAGAAAAAGAAAATCCTGTTAAAGATGGGAATGATTCTATATGATATATTGTCTTTTGACAAAACATTTACCTGGGATAAAAATAAAAAATTGCCGCTCCATGAAAGTTTATCGAAAGATAATACTATTAAAAGAGAACCTGCGCTTAACAGCAAAGGGTTGAAGGGATCACTCGTATATTATGATTGCGCAAGTATCTCGCCTGAACGTCTTACGCTTGCATTTATTAAATCTGCCGAGGCAAAGGGCGCTGATATTGCAAATTATATGGAGGTTGCCGGATTTAAGGTAAAAGATAAAAAAATCGAAGGCGTAGAATTAATTGATAAAATAAATAACCGCAAAATTTCAATTAAGGGCAGGCTTGCAATTAATTGTGCAGGTCCATGGGCGGATAAGGTTTTATCATTAACCGGCAACAAGAATCATAAGGAGGTTCTCAGACGCTCTGAAGGAATACATATAATAACAAAAAAATTCTCGCAAGAATATGTCATTACATCATCAACGCCTAAGGGTCGGCACATATTTATTATCCCATGGAGAGGGTATTCCTTAATCGGCACTACGGATAAGGAATATATTGGAAGTCCCGATGATTGGAAAATTAAAAAAGAGAATATATTAGAGTTGATTGATGATGTAAATGCATCTTATGGGGAGAAAATCAATATATCATACGATGACGTATTATTCTGTTATGGCGGACTTCGACCTTTGGTAGAGGATCAGACCGAAGACGTATATGAATCTTCAAGGAAGTATGAAATATTTGATAACAGCATAGACGGCTTTGACGGTCTCATTACGGTTGAAGGAGGGAAATATACTACAAGCAGAGGACTTGCAGAGAATGTTATGAAGATTGCTTGTAAAAAACTGAGAGTCTCTAAGAAAAAAATCGGCACGGATAAGGAATATATCTTCGGATCGGAGATAGAGGATATTGAATCTTTTGTTGAACTTTGCGTAGAGAAATATTCCGAGCTTCCCAAAGATACTGTAAACTATCTTGCAAGAATATACGGCACTGAGATTGATAATATGCTGTCTGTTATACATAAAGATAAATCAATGGCTAAGCCTTTGACCCAAGAGGGCGAAATTTTAGCGCAAGTGGTTTATGCCGTCAAGAATGAAATGGCATTTAAGCTTACGGATATTTTATTTAGAAGAACAGGTTTGGGAACGCTTGGACATCCGGGCAAGAAGGCTCTTAACACTATTGCAGATCTTGCAGGTAAACTACTAAGCTGGAGCGCCGCTAGAAAAAAAGAGGAAATTGCCGAAGCGGAAAAATTACTTAAAAAACCATAAATCTGGAGATAAGATTATGAAAAAAAAAGTTATAGAACCCGCATGGAGAGAAACTCCTCCTGTTGAAAAGAGTTATAGATCCATATTCAAATGGGGAGCGCCGGACGGCTATAAACATCCAAATCAAAAACTGCTAAATGAAATCAGATCTGTTTTTCATCTTGAAGATTCATACTTTTTATCTCAGAAAAGCAGCGGAGATGAAATTGTATCTTTCAAAAAGAGTATTAAACTAAAGAAAGAACAGATATTAAAGCTTCAAAAGATTGCAGGTAAAGAGAACGCATCTACCGATGAATACAGCCGGTTAAAATTTTCTTCTGGCAAAACAATTGAGGAGGCTATAAATTTAAGAAATGGCAAAGCGGATATTGTATCTGATATTGTAATACATCCGAAATCAGAAGAAATTATATCCGAAATAATAAGATACTGCAACAGCCAAAAAATTCCAGTTTATGTTTATGGCGGAGGTTCTTCGGTCAACTTTGGGCTAAGACCGACAAAGGGCGGAGTTACCCTTGTAATGAATACATATATGAATAAAATAATAGAGTTGAATGAAGTCAACTATACAATAACAGTTCAGGCAGGAATAATGGGACCGGATTTGGAAGATGCTCTGAACAATGCTCCTGAGAGATTAAATGCCAAGAGAAAATATACATGCGGTCATTTTCCGCAATCATTTGAATATTCATCAGCCGGCGGATGGGTTGTAACTTTAGGCTCAGGGCAAGCCTCTTCTTATTATGGCGATGCATACAATCTTGTTATTAGTCAAAAGTACATTACTCCAAAAGGAAATTTTACCACGCTTAACTATCCTGCTGCTGCAACAGGACCTAAGATAAATGACATAATGAAAGGAAGTGAAGGGACTTTCGGCGTATTAGTTGAGCTTACGCTAAAGATATTCAAATTTATGCCGGAGAATAGAAGGAGATTCGGATTTATCTTTCCGACATTTCAGGACGCAATAAATGCCGGAAGAGAAATATCTCAGGGTGAGTTTGGAATGCCTGCAGTATTTAGAATTTCCGATGAAGAAGAGACACACATTGGGCTTAAACTCTATGGGATTGACGGTACAATTTTAGATAAGGCTATGCAGCTTAGAGGATATAAGCCTATGCAGAGATGCCTTTTCCTCGGCTCAAGCGAAGGTGAGAGTCATTTTACTAAGAATGTAAAAAAACAGGTAAGGTCAATCTGCAAAAAACATAAGGGTATGTATATAACCGGACTCCCTACAAAGATGTGGGAACCGGGCAGATATAAGGACCCCTATTTGCGTGAAGACCTTCAGGATTACGGCATATTGATTGATACCCTTGAAACAAGCGTACGCTGGGATAACCTTCATTCCGTGCATCAAGAGGTTAGAAAGGTTGTTAAGAATAGACCCGAAACTATATGTATGACACATAGTTCACACTTTTATCCGCAAGGAACAAATCTATACTTCATATACATTATGAAAGATAACGGCGTTGACGATTATATTAAATTTCAAGATATTATATTAGAATCTATAAATAAAAGCGGAGGATCTTTGAGTCATCACCATGGCGTTGGAAAGATGATATCTCCATGGGTTGAGAAGCATTTGGGTACAGAACAGATGAATGTACTCCGTTCAATAAAGAAACACTTTGATCCTAACAATATAATGAATCCGGGCGGGCAGCTTGGATTAGATTTTGATAAGAACCTTAATAATAAAAAATGGAGAGATATGAAATAGATTTTGTTCCGTAATTCATGGACTCTTAAAATCCATGAATTACGGCTTGTGTTTTTGGGTCGGACCATTTATCTCGAATCAAAAAAACATCGCCATATACAATGGATAGTAAATTATTCCATCTGAGCTTTTTTCTACATTATATTTGCTCAAAACTATTCGACGATTTAGTTTTCCTTGAACATTCTCATATGCGTAATCAAGGGATGCATGTTTTTTATAAGCCTTCCCGGATTTAACTTCTATTACCGAAAGTTCGCCGTTTTCTACAAATACAAAATCAAGTTCCAAACGGCTTTTTTTATCGTAATAGTAAAGAGGGATATTCTTTTTAGCCAAAGCTGCAGCAACGGCATTTTCAGTTATTCCACCCTCATTTATTTCAATATCGCCCATAAGCAATGCGCTTTGAATTCCCATAAATCCTAACGCGCACAAAAGCCCTGTATCAAGCATATATAGTTTATATAAATTTCTTTTTTCGTTAAAACTAAGAGATACTTCTAATGCCGTCACATTAAAACAGTTATATGTTATGCCTGCCTCAGACATCCACATAGACGCATTTTCATATTTCTTTGCTGTTGCACCTTTTTCTAAATCTGCAAGTATAAATCGTTTATTCTTCTTGTTCAACTGTTCCGGTATTGCATCAAACATTTTCTTAACGATTATCTTCTCTTTCTCGGCATATTTAGATATATCGTCACGATAGCTGTTAAGTATGCTATGGTGGATTTTCAAGGTTTCGGCAAAATCGTCGTTTTCAATAAAAACTTTTACTGCCGCAGGCATTCCGCCGACTATTAAATACTCATGGTAGGCTTTCATTATTCTATCATGCAAAAAAACGTCCACAGGCTTTATGAATTTGTATGCTTCATGCAGCTTATCTATAATTTCCGGCGAGATTCCTTTTGCCCAAAGAAATTCCTCAAAATCAAGCGGATACATATTCAATTGTTCTTCAAAACCAACCGGATAAGACGAGACCTCCCGATAATTTATTCCAAGCAATGATCCCGATTCGATATAGTCAAACCGCCCGTCTTCTACAAGAAATTTAACGGCAGTTCTCGCTTGCGGGCAGCTTTGTATTTCATCAAAGAATACAAGAGTATTGCCTTCCTCGAATGTTCCAAGTCCCATTGCAGATAAATTGAGTATAATCGTCCTTACATCCAAATCTCCTTCAAATGCTTTTTTAACCGAAACTTGTTTTTCAAAGTTAATCTCTATAAAATTTTTATAGTATGCTTTGCCGAATTCACGAATAATAAAAGTTTTTCCTACCTGTCTTGCTCCCTTAACGAGCAACGCAAGCTTGTTTTTGTTATGCCTCCATTCAATTAAGCTGTCTAATATTTTTCTCTTTAGCATTATTCCATACCTTATCGTCCATACCTTATCGGTTATATATAATAACCGTCAACTTTTTGCAACTAAAATAGGGGTATTTTTTTACTTTTTGCGGGTTAAAATAGAGCATTTTTTTACTTTTTGCAGTATATTTTATGCTCTGACCCAACATCATAAACTTAAGACTTGATGGGGCTACAGATTACGTTGATTTAGAAAATTAAGCTCTGAAAAATCTGTGAAATCCGTGAAAT
>WRGT01000009.1 GCA_009787025.1 Spirochaetota bacterium | reverse complement strand
CTTAAATCGGATTATAAGAAAAATGCCATATACTTGGATTCAATAGAATTTACGAGTTATGGTGCGACACTGACTGCGACATATACTTTTAGTATTTAGTCAGAACCCGGATTTATGTGATTATTGCTGATTTATGTGATGTAGTATTCATGCACTAATTGTTTTTTATTAAACTAAAAGTGCAATAACACAGAATCATAAAAATCAGACAAAATCATAAAAATCCCGGTTCGATATTTTAGCATCAAATATTATCTGCAATGGCATAAATTATCTGCGAGGATGCCGGCGACAAAATCTGTCCCCCTGCGATTACATATAAAAAACATTGACATATCCAATACCCTTCTTCTCTATAACATAAATACCAAAGGAAAACTTTATGCCTTCAATAATCAGATCATTCGGCAATACAGCCCTGTCCACTCTGTGCAGCCGCATACTCGGACTTGTCAGGGATATTCTCATGGCGAGATATTTCGGCGCTGCCAGAACTGCCGATGTATTCTATATTTCATTTATGATTCCCAACCTGTTCAGGAGGCTTGTTGCCGAGGGCGCATTAACTGTCTCATTTATTCCTGTTTATACTGAATCTCTGATTCGCGACGGAGAGGATGAATCTTTAAGATTAGCGCAAAAGGTAATGACGGTACAGGCTTTTTTCATGATAATTATAGTCGCTGCCGGTATTCTCTTTGCTCCTTTATATATGAAACAGTTTTTTGGACGGAATGACTCTCCTGAAATTCTATCTCTGTCAATCAACCTTACGCAGCTCATGTTCCCTTATCTTTTTTTTGTCGGATTTGTTGCATTTGCAATGGGATATCTTAATTCGCATAAACGTTTTTTTGCACCTGCCTTTGCCCCTGTTCTTCTCAATGTGGGAATGATTACAGGCATAGTATTCTTTAACCGATTTTTTGAAGAACCGATTTACGGCGTTGCATTTGGAGTTATACTTGGAGGAATATTACAGTTTATTATTCAGATTCCATATATGATTAAAGAAGGGTTTGTATTTAAGATTTCATTTGATTTAAACCATCCGAGAATAAAAAAGATATTTAAAATGCTGACGCCTGCGCTCTTTGGGATTGCAGTTTATCAGATCAATACCATTATAAGCAGTCTCCTTGCAACAATGATATCCGAAGGGAGCGTATCATACATATATTATACTAACAGACTTACGGAACTTGTACTGGGAGTTTTTATTGTTTCAATCGGAAATGTTATACTCCCTGAGATGTCCAGACTTACGGCATTTGATGACAAGATAAGATTTAACAGATTATTTTCCGCTTCCGTATCTTCGGCTTTGTTTCTGGCAGTCCCTGCGTCGATAGCTCTTATCGCCTGCGGCATACCTGTTATCTCCGTACTATTCATGCACGGAAGATTCTCCTACAATGACGTTGTTTTGACATATCATTCGCTTGCAGCAGCAAGCAGCGGCATAATCTTTGTAGCAGTACTCCGGATTACTACTCAGGCTTTTTATTCAATGAAGGATACCAAAACTCCTGTTATATCGGCAACTGTTTCAATGATAGTAAATGTTACTGCCGGATATATATTGATGCAGACCCCTCTAAAACATGCAGGTCTTGCCCTTGCAAATACTCTGTCGGCAATTGTTCAGATGTCAATTCTTATGGTTTTTCTAAATAAAAGAACCGGCGGGATTGATATTAAAAAAATTTTAATTTCACTCTTTAAGTTTATTATTGCTTCAATAATTATGGCTGCAGCTGTTATATTTATGGGAACATTTGTAGATTGGAAAGACGACCCTAAGATGATTAAGATTATTTTTTTAACGGCAATAGTCCTTATCGGCATTATAATATACTTTAGTCTATGCTATATACTTAAATGCAAAGAAATAGTTTACTTTGTAGATAAGATTAAGAAAAGACTCACTTGAGTTTTTCGGCAGCCTTAATAGACAGAGCCGCTATTGTCAGGCTTGGATTTACCGATCCTCCGGAAGGCATTACACTCCCGTCAATAACATAGAGATTATCCATTCCATGTACTTTGCAGTTTGCATCAACTACCGAATTTGAAGAATCTTTCCCCATCCTGCATGTACCTAATCCGTGAGAGAATGTCTCTATAGGCATAGTGTAAAAAAACAGCGCGCCGGCTTTGCGTAAGATTTTCTTTGCCTTTGAATAGAGAGCCGTTCTTGCATTTATATCCCGCTTGGAATATCTGTGATAAACTCTTAGAAGAGGCGAACCGTATTTATCCTGCTTGGAGAAATCCGCATATACTCTGTTATTATATTGAGGCGTATCCTCTGCTATACATAAAAGGTTTATTAAATAATCCGAGACAAAGGCCGCTATATTTTTAAGCCCAAACGGCGCATTTGCCTTAATCACGCCTTTGCCAATACTTGAAACGTCCTGAATTATTCCCCACGGACCTTCCGGCTTTTCTATTCCATTGGGATCACCGTAATAGTAATCTGGAATACCTATCTGTTTTTGCAGAACCTTTTCAGGATTTGATCTGCTCGGGAAGATCCCTGCGACAACGCCGTTTGTATGGCGCATAAGGTATCTCCCTATTGAGTCGCTGCCTGTAATCTTATCAATACCCGAAGCTAAGAGTAAATGGGGCGAGTTTAACGCTCCCCCTGATAGAATTATATTGTCACACTTAACTGAGAATTTTGCTCCGTTTTTTTGATTCACTAAGTCAACGGATGTTACTCTGTTTTTTGCGCTGTTTATCTTTAATGCGCGTGTTTCCGAAAGTATATGCACGCCCTGTTCTTCTGCTGCGGGGAGTATAACTACAGCGAGGTCATTTTTTGCTTTTATCTTGCACAAATAGTGATCGCATGTAGAGCAGAGAATACATCTGCTCTCTCCGTACATGCCGCTGAAATTTATTGCCATTGGCAGAAAGAACGGATGCAGCCCAAGTTTTTCAGATGCAGTCCAAAGTTTTTTTGAAGGTTTGGAAAGCTTGGTTGACGGAGCATGAAGATAATCTGTCTTAACAGGAGATTCGGTTATATCCTTGCCTCTTAGACCTGCAATGCCGAGAAGTTTTTCGGCTTTTGTATAATAGGGTTCAAGATTTTTGTAGGTATATGGCCAGGCAGAGGATTCGTCTCGTCCGCCCCCTTGCGGATTTGGTGCGCCCAGAAAATCCTCCTCTCTCATTCTAAACGATACTGCGCCGTATAGTGTAGACATGCCGCCGACAGTATCATCGGACCACATTTCATCTATTTTAGAATCCTTTTGATCTACAAAAAACGGAGTCTCTCCTCTATACATGGGATTTTTAATATGGAGGCGGATTTCATCCCAGCATGAATCATCCCGTACAGGCCATTTACCTCTATCAACAATGAGTATGCTCTTATCTTTTTTTGCTAAGGTGTAAGCAGCCATTGATCCGCCAAATCCGCTTCCAATGACTATATAATCGTATTTATTTTTTAGCTTCATATATAACTCTCAAGTTAAATATACTCTCAACTAAAAGGCCAAAAGCCAATCTGATAGAGTCTTATTAATAGTACAAGGTATGCTCCTCCTTCAAGAATCCATGTCCATGCCTGTTCGTATGTTCCCTTAAAGCTTACCCATCCGAAATATCCCGTATCTGCCCATAGATTGAATGTATATCTCTTATAAGACAGCGGCATAAACAGTGGAAGCCCTACACTGCTCGGCATATCTGCTAAGTAGTGCAGGAATATACTCAGCCAGAATATATAACCCCATGCAGGATTTATAAACCATGTAACAAGCCCTGCGAGAAATCCTACAATCAAAGAGTGCGACCATGTACAGTGGAATTTTTTCGGAGCCAATTTTGCCATGATTAGAAATCCGTCAAAGTTGGGAAATTCATGGGCTATTACGGAAACTAAAATACTCTCTAACGAAAGAGCTTCAATAGTGCCGCCTGAAAGTTCAGGCGCAAATGATGATATTGTTAATGCTACGGCAACGTGTCCTAATTGCATTTAATCCTCCAAAATTTTCATAAATTCATCAATATTACTAAGATCATCAAAATAATAATCCGGGTTTTCATTTTTTAATTTTTCAGAATCCCCCCAGCCTGTTCCGACCGCTACTGAAACTGCGCCGGCGTATTTTGCGCATCGCACATCATATATTGTATCGCCGATAATTATTGTGTCTTTAAAATCTATTACAAGATCATAAAGTTCGGCTATTCTTTTTTTGGCTACTTCAGGGAGCAGGTCTCTGATGGGAGCGTCATCTCCGAATGCGCCGAATTTAAAAAATCTGTTAAGGTCATGGCTGTTGAGTTTAATCCTTGCGCTCTCTGTAAAATTTCCTGTGAGGAGTCCAAGGAGTATATCCTCTCTGGCTGAAAGTTTTATTAGAATATCTTTTATTCCGGGATATACTGTTACTTCATATTTATTGATAGATTTTTCTAAGTAGTGAAAATATTTTTCTTTTAATATATGAGATTTTTCCTCAATATCTTTATCCGAAAAACCCATAATAGATAAAGATTCAATTAAAATAGATTTATCGGTCTTCCCTTGAAAATCTATCGCCTCCATTTTTCCGACTGTTTCGAACGTATCAACTGTTGCCTTAATAAGAGCCGAGCTTCCCGCTCTGTTACAGTTTAGAATAGTTCCGTCTATGTCAAATAGTACTGCTTTAATTTTTTTTCTCCTTTTATTATTTTGCGGGTGTAACAAAAGTCCCCTGCGACAATTATTTTTTATTCTCTTCCCGCATTACTTTGGCTACCTGATCTTCGGGATTTTCATCTTCAATATAGAAATTTATTTTGCTGTAGCGCGATTTTACCTGAGCAGGATACGGGTCAAAAAGCATTGCTATACCCATTGAAGGGAAGAATGATATAAAGTACAATAGCAGACTTTGGCAAATAGTAAAGGGTCTGTCGTCTTTTCCAAATATTAAAATAACAAGTATGGACATTATGGCTGCTATAATAAGAGCTAATAATGGAGTTCTTTTTAACATATTTTCCTCATAGTTTCTATTTTAGGATAATTTAATTTATTAAGAAAATGTTTCAATTCATTTATTGCAGAGGATAAAAATTTATGGGATGATTGCGGGATGTTCCGGGAGATTGATAATCTCACCTGCCACTATATAGTCCGTTCTAAACTAAACGGTTCCTAAAAGGTCACTATAGGTTTA
>WRGT01000008.1 GCA_009787025.1 Spirochaetota bacterium | reverse complement strand
CATAATCTGTTCTCTCTAAATATGCTCTGCTTTTTATGCAAATTATTTTTCAATCCTGACAAATTTTATTTTTTCAACAGTCTCGTTAAATACTCTGACCGAAGAAATTACCAAATCCAGTGAAATAGAGGGTGAAATTTTGAATTCTGAGCAAGTTCGCTCCTCACTTGCTCGACGATTGAATATTAAATTAGAAAATTCACTTCCCGAATCTCACCACATTGACGGTATTGTGCAAAGCATGGTGGATGCGGTAAACAATTACAAAATGCCGTTGACAGATGAACGTCTTTTTGGCTGGCATGCATCACTGTTCCCAACCGGGTATAGCGGTACACATAAAATCAGAGTTGCGGAATATCGGCTTGAAAGAATGCAAGTTGTCTCTAACAAAAAATATCAAGATGTGGTTCATTACGAAGCTCCATTGCCTCAAGATGTTCCGGAACAAATTGCCGAGTTTTTGTCATGGCTGAATGATGATAATGAAAATCCGCTGATTAAAGCTGCAATAGCTCATTTATGGTTTGTGATAATTCATCCGTTTGATGATGGTAATGGCCGCCTTGCGCGTACAATAACCGAAATGATGCTGGCACGAACAGAAAATACAAGCTTTCGCTTTTATTCTATGTCGTCACAAATTCAGAAAGAAAAGAAAGACTATTATACAGTTCTGGAGAAAACAACTACAGGCAGTCTGAATATAACCTTATGGTTAGAATGGTTCTTTGGATGTTTAGAGAGAGCAATTGAGAACAGTGACGAAATTATAGGGAAAGTTTTGAGCAAGGCGACATTCTGGCGAAAATATGCTTTAGATATCACAAACGAAATGCAACGAGAAATTATCAATCGCTTGATGGACGGATTTGTCGGAAATATGACCAGTGGAAAAGTTGCAAAAATATTCAAAGTTTCGCAAGACACAGCAACTCGTCTTTTAAAAGACCTTACCGAACGAGGATTCTTATCCGTACAAGGTGCAGGGCGTAGTACACATTATACATTAAACAGTAAGAGTTAACGATATGCCGTTGCGAGCATAGGTCAAAACAAATTATAATGCACTACGCCTGATATGTGATAATCACTTCTCATAACCAACAGGGTGATTTAATATCAGTATCTCTCCTTTCCCTAACTTTAAAGCCTTAGTTAACACACTCTTATCCATAGAACCGCGCGGCACCGTTGCAAGACCGTTACCTGCGCAAAAGATGGATATGTTCTGAGAGACCATACCTCCGTCCATGTTTGCATAATCGCTTGCAAATTCGGCAACAATAATAAGCACAACCGGAGCTTTAACAGGTCTTACATCGCCCTGAGTCAATGCCTCTAAAACGTTCTTCTGCGCATTATAGAAATATGTGCCGTCATCGGTCGCTGCATATAATTTAATCTCCTGCTTGTTCATAGCTGTCGGTGCAGTCCTTTTATTCTCCTTTGGTCTGTTAATACCGTTTGCAGCCCATAAAAGGTTAGACAGCATCTGATCCGATAATTTTTTGTCGGAAAAAGTTCTCACGGATTTTCTCTGCCAGAGAGCTTCCATAACAGACAATCCTCCTTTTTTATCAGGAGCTTTTAATGCAATATCCTGAAACGAATCGGCAATTACAGGCAGCGCAATTGTCATTGCCATAAGCATACAACAGATTTTTATAATAGTTTTCATATTTCCTCCTAATAGTGTTTATATTGTTTATTATTATATCACATATTGTTTTAATATAAAAAAACTAAATCCTTTTGCAAATAAAATTTATTTTTTTTATATTTAATTTGCGAACCGAATAGAGCAAAAAAATTCTTGACAATGTGTCAATTATACTTGACAGTGTATTTAACAGAGTAAATAAAATGTTTGAAGTTAGGATATGACAGTTAAATTTAAAAAATGGGATGCGAGTGAAGCTCTTGACAATGAAGAAGTTATTACCGAATATTTAAAACTTGCTTTTGAAGACGGCAATCCTGAGTACATAAAATCAGCTTTAGCAAATGTTGCCAAATCAAGAAATATGACATCAATTGCTAAACAAATGGGAATAAGCAGACAGGGACTTTATAATATGCTTTCGGAAAACGGAAATCCCGAATTTAAAACAATTCAAAGTATGCTTGAAGTTTTAGGAGTTAAATTATCTATTGTTACAAATGATAAGGCTAAACTTAAAAAAGTTACTTAATACATGTCCTTAAAGTAAATGTATTACACCAAAACCTTCATCTTCTGCAAAATCTTTTTATTAAATTGCGCGCCTTCCAAAAGACCCTTATATAAAAAGAGAGACACCTCTCCTGCGTTGTCCCCCTTTTTGTTATCCAATTCATATCCCTCGGTAATTGTATGAATAACCCTTTGTATTGAAAAACTTATTAAATCCTTACTCTTTTTCATTGATTCAATATACTCATCAGCCTCTGAGAGTTTTTTTAATATAAACGACATCTTCCCTGAGTCGCTTTTATCCTTCCCTGTTTCTATCATCT
This sequence comes from Spirochaetota bacterium, assembly GCA_009787025.1. GTDB lineage: Bacteria > Spirochaetota > UBA4802 > UBA4802 > UBA5550 > WRGT01. Next base: position 1,752 of record WRGT01000008.1, on the reverse strand, counting down.
CAGACAGATTTGCTGCATGATTAACAGCTCTTTCAAGAACAGGGACCAGAGTTTCAATCTCGGCAAGCATTTTATCAATTCTCTTCTTAATTCTGGATGCGCCCTCTTGATTCTTTGCGTCTGCAAGTTTTTTTAACACGTCTTCAATTTTATCCGACACATCAATCTTAGGATAATCAAATGAAAATTTATCGTGGGGAATATTCTTTATCCCGTCTATATAAACGCCGTTGTAACTTGCATTAATAAGATCCGAATCACTTCTATTGCCGAACCAATTCTGGAAGATCATCATCTTTTGGTTGGTAATAACAGCCTCTCCCCGCACGCCCTTTAATTTAAGTTTTGGCAGAAACCCAAGCTGTCTCCTGTTATACATCTCTGCATTATTGAGCCTGTACGTTTTATTGTGAATCTGTTCATCAAGGTATGATCCTTTGGCATGAGCAAGACCCGATGTAAACGAAAGGTCCTGCCCAACCATGAATACCTGAGAAGCGCCAATCCTCTTTGCAAAATCATAGGCATTAGTAGAGACAGATCCTCCGTGCGCCAATTCACCCTTTTGTCCGCATATATCATCTATCCATCTCATCATATCAAATACAATATTTGTTAAAAATACTCTGCCTTTAAAAAATCTGAATATAGACGGATGCACAGTAGGATCGGATATTAATATAGTCTTAGTCTCGTCCATCCCTTCATAATATCTTGCATTTATCAGCTGCGGATCTGCCGAGAGACAGAAGTGCGGCACAATACCATTCTCAATCAGCATTTTATAAGATGTATCAACAGCGATTATTACAGCTTTGGATATATTATCCTTAATAAAATCCATACTGTGAGTCAGAGACGGACCTGCTGCAACAACTATTGCAGGAATATCCTTAAACACATTAAAGAATTGATTAACTCCAGATGACTTGGATATAATGCGTATATTCCGCGCGATATTTGAACCCCACGTTTTTTCAAAGCGCGCCAGTGTGGCGATGTTCACCTCTTTGGTAGATATAAATGATTTTATTACGGAAACAATGCTGCTGTAGTAATCCGGATAAACCTGCGAAGAACCTCTATGCGTAATAAAAATTGCGCTGCGTGATGACTTGCCCTTAAAAATATCTCCGATAATATTCTCCGAAGGATTGCATATAATAAAAAAATTCTCTGCACTTATCAACTTATCAAGATTGCGCGACTCAAAAGCTTTTTTTAGGAGAGCCTCGTCCTTTTCAATAACCACAACATTTATACCGGATGATATTTTCTCCAAGAGTATATCACAGTGATAGCCAAACCCAAATCCAAGGACAACAACAAGGTCCTTATTTGATATGTCTATTTCGGAAATAAATCTTTCAGCCTCGCGTATCGGGTCAACTCTGCTATGGACAAAGAGTTTTTTACCGTCATCACAGGTTATGCACGGTACGGGCAATCCGGTTTTTGCATCAACAACATCTATATTATTTGCTGCTGCATTTTTTAACCGCTCCGACAGGAGACTGTCCTTTACGGTGAGTGTCTGAATGTTTTTGTCGAAATTACTGTTCATTTCTGTATAACAATCCTATAAAATTGTTCTCTTATGACATTTACGGGGCTGTCTGATAAGTAACAGGCAGGCAATCAGTTATATTCTTACGTCATTGCGAGCCGTGTTTTTAGTTCACCCGATAGAACAATATAAACTCGGCGTGGCAATCCAGTAGAATAAATTAAGACTCTGGATTGCCACGCGCA
>WRGT01000007.1 GCA_009787025.1 Spirochaetota bacterium | reverse complement strand
AACGGGAAAGAGGTCGCAGTACTTGGGAGCAAGGTAACAACCTGTAATGATCCGATGCCGCAGGAGACATGCAGTATAATAGCAATAGGAAGAGCAGCTAACTTGCCTATAGAGATACCTGTAACAAACCCGATAGACAGGCATGTAATAAATCCAAGGTGGGATAAGGCTAAGGCGACGATTGGAGAAAAGGTAAAGTTGCAGGTAGAATTGATAAATCAGTTTGAGTATCAAACGGTGGAGTACAAGATATATCCTGAGGGAGCAGACCCTAAAAAAGACCAGCCGATACAGAAATTGTATGGGAGGAATATAGAGGGGAAATCAGAGGTAGAGTGGGACTTTAAACATATAGAAGACCCAAACAACCCATTAACAGAGAAACCAAAATATTTTTATACGGCAGAGAGTTTCGGATGTCCGCAGGTAACAGCAGGACAGGTGGAATTTGGTGCAAAGATAGACATTGAATGTGTAAGTAAATATGAAACACTCATGAAAAAGACTGATTATACTTTAGAGAATGCAGGAGATAACGGAAAAACAGATAAAGATGGACTGATACAAAGAGGAGATACAATTCCAAGCGACAGAGTGAAATTTAAATTACAGAAAAAAAAACATTAGTTACAGGCGGAAATAAATGGCAATAGAAAACAGAGAATATTACTATAAGATATTAGAAACAGACAGTTTAACAAGGATAGCGGATAAACACGGATTAACGCCGCCGATAGAGTGGGCAAGAAAGATATGGGAAGACGAAAAGAATAAATGGATGCATACCGAATCGGATAAGTATGGCAAGAAGGCAAAGAGACAGATACATATTGGAAATAACAAGTATGCGATTTATGAGCCGTCAAAATTCGGACCCGGTTATAGAGGATATGAAGACCCTCATCAGATAATATTTTATGAAGGAGAGAAGATTTGGATACCGAAAGAAGATTCAACAGACAGGATAATCCATGATATGTCAGACGATGAGTTGATAAACGGCTTTAGACCTGAATTTGGTAAGAAGTATAGATTGATATTTCCTGCAATGAAGGTGATAGTCAATACAAGTAAAGAAATATCTTCAGATAGCGATAAGTATACATTATCAGGGTATGATGATAAAGGTGAATTGATATATAAGAGGAGTTTAGTTGTAAAAGAAGATGGCGTAGATAATAACGGAATTAAGGAATTGGAATTTCAAGCAACGCCAACATGTTTAAGGTATAATCTTGAGGTAACATATAACCCTGACAGCAAAAAGAAGAAAAAGAAAACAGTTGAGTTAATAGCAGGTACAAGATATAGCAGAAATTTCAACAAAAACAGCAATATAGTATAAGTTCAAAAATATCTAATTCAAATTTTATGGAGAAAATAGATGAGAGAAGAACGAAGTCCTTTGGTACAAAGACAAATAGATACTAACATTTATGTAGATGAGATTATTGATAGAATAGTAACATGGAATGGAAAAGATGTAAAAGATTATAAACAGGCTGACTATGAAAATAAAATGAATAACAGCAGGACTACCGTTGGAAGAAATTTTGAACCTATAATGACTGGCAAAAGCATAACAATTAGATCTGGTGAGAAATTATCTGAAAACCCATATACTACAGACTTTGTCTCTATTGCAATTGCAATTACTGATGATAATCGTCCTGATCCTCGCGGTTATTTTTTAGTTAGTAATTATCATCATGAATCAGATGATACGAAGAGGATTTTAAAAAGATATTCTGATACCAGAGACTTGTATTGTGAACAAACTCTTAAATTAATATTTAATCCTGAAAATGGAAATGATAGGAAAGATTTATTAACTAAAATATATTCGGCTATAGGTGGTAAACATCGGTTTAGAAATGATCCTAACCTATTTGATCCTAAAGTACCAATTCGTGAATATACAAAGACGGATGAAGATTTAGATGAAGTTCTTCGGATAAGTCAGCATATTCAAAAAGAAATTTTGCCTGAATATTCCTTGTACTATTATTCAAAGACTTCTGAAGTAATGTTGTCTTATAATAAAAAAAAATCATTTCCTCTCCCACCTTATCCATATCATGAATCATTGTCTTTAATTAAAAATTTACCTTATCTTTATACTTTGACTCTAAAATATTATAAACATAGTTATAAAGATGTGAATATAATACCAGCACAAGGATGTTTGATAACATGTTATGCAGATATTATTACCTATTATGGAAATGAACAGACACCCACAGATGTTGATAAAAGAATGGACGATATGGATCGGGATTATGAAGCACATAAACCGGGAGCTAAAAGAGGCTATGCAGAAGATTCGGCAGATATGATGAATAAAAATGTAGCAGAAGCTTATGGGTTTGATTATAAACATATACCTGAAGAATTAGCTGAGGAGAAGGAGAATTATGCACGCCGATGTTTGATTATAAACATATACCTGAAGAATTAGCTGATCTATCCAAAGAAGAGGATGCAAAGGAAGCTGAGAAAACTTCAAAATTATTTTTAAAAATCATTGGAGACAGAATAAACAAAAATCAACCAACAATAGCAAGATTATACAGCAAGAATGCCGGAAATCACTATGTAGTAATTGTCGGTATTAGATATGTGTCTATTAATAAGGAAGAGATGCCTGATGCATATATTATAAATGATCCCGGTAGAAGAAATGATAAAGAAAAATTTACAATAGATTGGCAAACAAGAATATATAAGAATAAGAATAGAAAGATAATAAGATTATTGTTTCTTGATAAAAAATAAAAAATGTTAGTTATGACTATATATTTGGAGATTAAATAATGAAAAAAAATAATTTAAATAAACATAAGTTTTTTTATTGTTATACACTAATAGCAATGATTTTATTTTTATCTATCATTTCATGCGGTTCGGTTAGTTTAAATAGCAATATACCTGTGGATGTATATGTTGGCGGAAATTCTTTTATAAGCAGTACAAATGTTCCTGTTGCGGTATATTGGAAGAATGGTGAAATGGTAATACTTTCAAAAGAATATTCAGGTGTTAAATCAATTGCTGTTAAAGGTAATGATGTATATGCAGGCGGACATATAATAAAATTTGATCCGTCTATTCCAAGCGAGTATGAAGTAGCTGATATAACAGTAGCAGGCTATTGGAAGAACGGTAAATGGATAGGTTTAAGTGTATTAGATTCAAAAAAAGGATCATCAGTCGATACAATGTTTATCAATGGAGATGATGTATATGCATGCGGGTATAGTACTAATAGATCAAATAATAAGGTAGCAGGCTATTGGAAGAATGGCAAATGGGTAGGTTTAAGCGCTAATTTTAAATATGATCACAAGATTTATTCTATTCTTATAACAGACAATGATATATATGCATGTGGATATATTAAAAGAGATGGTATTCTAATACCTGTATATTGGAAGAATGGTGAATATGTTGAGCTTCCGGTTCTTAGTGATAAAAAATCTGGAGTTGCCGAATCAATTTTTGTATCTAATAGTGATATATATATCCTTGGTAGCAGTAAGGATAGTTCAGGAGAGTTTTTTATAGACTGTTATTGGAAGAATGGTGAAATAATATCATTATTATCATCTGATCCTAAATATACATTAGAAGCAAATTGTATCTTCATATCAGGTAAAGATGTTTATATCTGTGGATATCGTAGCAATAGATATTACACACCTCTTGCGTCTCAAGTTGCTTGTTATTGGAAGAATGGCGAGTTTATCGCTCTTACACCTATTGATAATAAAAACAATTCAGAGGCTACTTCTATTTTTGTATTTGGGAAGGATGTTTATGTAGGTGGATTTACAGGTGGATATAGTGATAGTATTCCGGGTTATTGGAAAAATGGTGAATGGGTAGGTTTTAATGTAAAAGGCGGATTTGAGCCTGTTAGTTCAATTGTTGTTGTTCCAAGAGAGACTGTAAAATAAAGCAGCCGAGCCACTACCTAGTCCGTTCTAAACTAAACGGTTCCTAAAACGGAACTATAGGTTTATGAAAAAAAGTCATATAGGTATAAGGAATTTATTCAGGATAAA
>WRGT01000006.1 GCA_009787025.1 Spirochaetota bacterium | reverse complement strand
TATAGTTCCGTTTTAGGAACCGTTTAGTTTAGAACGGACTGGGTAGTGGCACGTTTAGTTTAGAACGGACTAGGGAGTGGCTGGGGTAGTGGCACGGCGGCTGGGCTGGTGAGCTATGGTCTTGGAACAACAACAATTGAACTAACGGGAAGAACTCCACCTTTTGCATTAAAACCTACCCATTCACCATTCTTCCAATAACCGGGAATATCACCACTATACCCACCTGCATATACATCATTTCCAAATACAAAAATAGAAGCAACCTGTGACCTTTCTTTATTATCAATAGGTGTAAGCGCAATCCATTTACCATTCTTCCAATAACCTGCAACTGTAGGAAAACGACTGTTATAACAATATCCGCCAACATATACATCATTACCGGATACAAATATGGAAACCGCATTTGGATTATAGTTAGGAGCAAATGGCAACAATGGTATTATTTCACCATTCTTCCAATAACCCGCTACATAAATTCCGAAATCCTCTCTAGCATATCCACAAATATATATATCATTTCCTGATACAAATATTGAATTAGCAAATGTTTTCTTTTTTTCATCAAGATACGGAAGCGCAATCCATTTACCATTCTTCCAATAACATGGTCCCCCACTATTTCCGCAGGCATATACATCATCACCGGACACAAATATAGAATTAACCATCGAACTATTTTTGGCATTACTTAGCCCCACCCATTTACCGTTCTTCCAATAACCTCCGATTTTAGCTTTTCTATTATTAATAAACCCGCCTGCATATACATCATTACCGCATATAAATATAGAATTAACTTCAGAACCATATTTTGAATAAGTTAAACTTACCAATTTACCATTCTTCCAATAACATGCTACCCTTACTTCATATTCAGCTGTACCATAGGCTTGTATTTCAAGAGAAAAATCATATTTTATATAATATCCTCCTGCATATATATCACCATCTATAACAGCAATAGAATTAACTCTTGAACGCTCTGTTGAATCTCTTGGTTTTTTTTCATCATTCTTCCAATATTTTGTTGAAAGCGGTACCATTTCACCATTCTTCCAATAACATGCAACTGACTGAGAACTATAACTATATCCGCCAACATATACATCTACAGGTACATTACTCAAATGGCTGTTATCTAATTTAGATGAACCTCTGCAAGAGATAATTAACAATAGAGATGCTGCTATTGATAAATAAAAAAATAATTTTTGTTTATAACAATTAAACTGTTTCATTACAAATCTCTCCCGCCAGTTATTTTTAAATAGGATCAAGTGAAGATATCCTAACCATCTTCTTATTATCGTTATATTTATATATTCTTGATTTACAATCTATTATAAACCTATTTAATTCTTGAGTCCGTTTTCCATAACAATCATTTTTAAATTCATTTTTTCTTCCCGGGTCATTAATAATATATGCTACAGGCTCTCCATTTATATCATACCTAAGCCCAACTACTATTACAAAATGAGTTGACTCCCCTTGAATAAGTTTTGCTATTGTTGGCTTATTTTCCTTTATTCTTTTTTCAATTTCATCACGAAATATTTCAGAATAATCTACTTCTATTCTTTCATCTTTTTTACCTTTATCTTCATCTGTAGTATCTTCAGCTATAATCTTAAATTTAAGAGAATAAGTTTTTGCTACTGCATAATTACGCATATCAGCTGTTCCATCATTAAATCCACGTTCATTCATTCTTGGATCATTATTATATGCCTCATCCATGTCTTGCATCCTATTTTTAACATCACGAGGTGTTGTCTTGCCATAACGCCCATCATAGGTAATAATATCTGCATAGCATGTAATTAAACACCCTTGAGTAGCGATTATATTGGGGCGAAGGTCCACATCTTTGTAATATGTTCTCTTAAAAGTATATGTACTAGGCAATTTATAGCCATAATGAGTAAACCTAATCATATCCGCTACTTCTGTTTTCTCCTCTGCGGTTTTTATATAATATTTTAGTGTATCTTCATATATAAGAGAAAGAGGGCCATCGTTTTCTATTACTACTAATCTAAATTTTGGGAGCCAATTTTTATATAAATAACGAGCTGCATAAGGTTTTATGCCATCGCTGTCAGAACCAAGACTAATATAACCACTTTTCTTAGAATTTTCATACTCTTTACGGACGTTCTTCTCTGCATCTTCAATTAATTTTTTTCGCTTTTCTTTATTAAAAACACTAAATTCAGGCGTCAGGGAATCCTTATAATATAGTTTGTTTCTATCGCAAAGACTTTTTAAATCACCATTTATATCTGCTGACTTTTCAATGTCACTAAATCCATTTTTTTCAACTTTTTTTATCAACCAATTATATTTTTTCGGAGATAATAATGGATTATAGAAGAAGCATTTAAAAGTTTTATCCTTTATCTTTTTCATTCCAGTTTTAGAAGTAGGTAACTCTGCATTCATTTTATCTTCATTTACATCATCCCACTCCGCCTGCTTGAAATCTTCTACTTCGGTTTTATTATCATCTCTTGTTATTATTTCATCATGAGAAACCTCGACAGGTATTATATTTTTTTCTTGTCCAAAGCACTCATGGTTGATTACCTCTTTCATATAGATCCTCTATCAAATTATAAATTATCACTAAAATTAATCCTTTAACTTTAAGTAGTATTGCTCGGCTATACTACATCATTTTTACTATTAAAAATTCTATTATATGTTGTATTTGCTATTAATTCCAATGGTTCCTTTCTCTTCTTATCATCAGCACTTGATGTTACCCCAAGAGTATATTTTAAATTTCTTGGTGTTGCATTGAATTCCAGTTCCTTAATCCCATTATTATCTACACCATCTTCTTTTACTGTTAAACTCCTCTTGTATATTAAATCACCCTTATCATCATATCCGTATAAAGTATACTTATCATCCTTTATATACTTTTCATCAGCAGTAAAGACCTGCACCTTTATTGCAGGAAATATCAATTCATACCTCTTGCCAAACTCCGGTACAAAGCCGTTTATCAATTCATCATCTGTCATCTCATGGCGTATACGCTCTCTTTCTCCCTTGGCAGGTATCCAAATCTTCTCTCCGGCATATAATATTATTTGGTGTGGGTCATCATATCCTCTATAACTCGGGGCATACCTTGAATGGTCATAGACTTCATAATGATTACTCCCAATATGCAATTGCCTCTTTGCTTTTTTGCCAAACTTATCTGCCTCTATATATAGCTCCGAATTTTTACTTTCTTCCCATATCTTCCTTGCCCAATCTCTTACAGGCTTTAATCCATGCTTATCTGCTATCTTTGTTAAGCTGTCTCCATTTACTACTGTATAGTAATATTCACTCTCTTCTATTGCCATTTATTACCACCTTTACTAATATTTTATTTCTTTAATTTAAACTTTACCCTTTCACTTGGAATTGTATCTTTTTTCTGTATTATCCCATTTTTATCTGCTTTACCGGTATTTCCCGCATTCTCTAAAGTATAATCCGTCTTCTTCATTATTGTTTCAAATGCATTTTTACATTTAAGGTCTATCTCTGCTCCAAATTCTATAGTCCCTGCTGTTACCTGCGGACACCCAAAACTCTCTGCCGTGTAAAAATATTTGGGACTCTTTGTTGATGGGTTGTTTGGGTCTTCTATATGTTTAAACTCCCACTCTACCTCACTCTTTCCCCCTTCATTCCTCCCATACAGTTTCTGTACAGGCTGGTCTTTCTTCGGGTCTGCTCCCTC
>WRGT01000005.1 GCA_009787025.1 Spirochaetota bacterium | reverse complement strand
TTTTGGTGGTGCTTAACTCTCTGGATACTTACCCCTTATGATGTCATCCTTTTTATTACCTACCGTTGCACTTCAAACTTGAATCTGCCATATTTTAAAATTTTTATAATAATTTTTTATCTTGACATATAAACATGTCGCCGACAGTTAATACATGATACATGAAAAGTGTAACTATCTATAACTAAAAAAGACTTATTATATATAAAAATTTAAAAAGTGAGATATTTTAAAGAATAAATATCTAATAAACAAAAATACAGAAATGCAAGAAATGAGATGATTTTATGAAAACAATAGAAAAATGGGAAGAAGAAGTTTTGGCTAATGATTTTATAGAATTCCCGGATGAACTAAACAAAAAATGCACAAAAGAAGAGTTTCATCAAATGATGACCTCTCAAAATTCAGACATCCCTATAGATAGAGTTACTTTTTTAGATTATCCGGATATTGATTAAAACAACAATGGATATAGCAGTATATGAAAGAGTCTGGAAGTATTCTATTCAATTAAAAATTGATAGGATGTTGCAGGCAGACACGGATATTTTTTTCGTAGAAGGACAGGTTAAAGATAAAATCTGGTTAACTTACGAGGATTATAAAAATAAAGTTCATTCTTATATGCACAACCCAGATGGACGAATAGACAGACATAAATCTGCTGCAACAATGTTGTATTCTATTGAGAAATGGCTTCTTCTTATTCTATTATATTTAGCAAATTCAAAAAACTCTTGATCTTGCCCACAGAATTTTAACCGGATGCTTGACGATGCGCTCAATTATAACATAAGAGATATAATATTTAAGAATACAGACAGGCTTGGGCGTAATGATGTTGACCGGGCGCGCTGTAAAAAGCTGGCAAGATTTACAGGATTACCGGTATTTTGCTTCACACTCCCTGCTGTAGTAAAACTTTTTGTCCAACTTCTTGGGGTCACTTCAAGAGGGCGGCAGCCCCTGCGGATTATGCTTTATTAAATAAATACAACTTTAAATCCGTCTTTTAAACTCACCCTGTCCTTTAATGAATTTGATACATAAATCGTTAAATCCTCATCAATAAGTATAACCGAAAGAAATTTTTCTCTTTTTAAAAAATCACAGCAGTCTTTTAATCCCATAACAAAAATTGCAGTAGCGCAGGCATCGGAATATACGGGGTCAGAGCATATAACGGTAGCAGATATTAAACCCGACTCCGAAGGGTATCCTGTTTTGGGATTAATAATATGATGGAATCGCTTCCCTTTATAGAACTTAAACCTTTCATAATCGCCGCTGGTGGATATGGATTCATCGCCGTATAAATTTATTGTCCCAATAATCGAATCCTCCCTTGGATGTTTTATACCTGCTAGCCATGGTTTGCCCTTATTGTCTCCAAAAACCTGAATATCTCCGGCGCACGCAACTATCCCGTCTTTAATGCCAAAATCTTTAAGAACAGCAACTGCTCTCTTTGCCGCATAGCCCTTTGCAATTCCGCCAAAACCTATTTTAGTTAAAGGATTTAAAAACATAACTGTCTTATTATCTTCATCAATGAGAATATTTTTATAACCGAATGCCGGAAGAATTTTTTTTACCTCAACTGATGACGGTGGAATAAATTCATCATTACGATAATTCCATAAATTTCCCATTGATGCAAAAGTAATATCAAAGGCGCCGTCTGTCTTTTTAGAAATATCTATAGAGAGTTTTATTAAATCTAAAACTTCACTGTCAACCTTAACAGGTTTAATATGAGCTTTTGAATTTACTATAGAGAGCTGACTTTCGGACTTGTAAATACTAAAGATTTTTTCAATTCTTGATATTTCATCAAACGCCGCATGTACGGCTCTTGGTCCGGCAGTCTGATCTGAAATAACAGTAATGGTTACTGTTGTGCCAAGGAGCTGTTTAGAGAGATTAATAGTTCTATTTGCCTCCGAGCAGGATATAGTAAAAAATATTATAATATGACTCAAGATTATAAACCTGCGTTTAAGATTGTTCATTTTCATTCACCGGTTTCCATAGGCATATTTAGTTACATTTTTACGCCATAATTGCAGAAGTCAAATAACATGTCAGGCTCAGAGTATTATATAATTATTTTTTGGCATATACAACAATAATTGAAAAATAATTAAATCGCTTTAAGCGTATTAATAATATCACAAAAATTCTGCACAATATACTTCTCACCCTTTATTTCATCATCGCCTGCATGTCCAAAGGCGCAGCCGATAAACGGAATATTATTTTCCTTTGCAGCAGCAAGATCTGTAGCTCTGTCGCCTATCATTATAAGTTTTCTCTCCGGGTTGAGTTCCAAGTATCTTCTTATAATATCGGTTTTATTTTCTACATCTCCTTCTGCATAGATAAAAGGCTCGGAGAACAGTCTCTTAATATTATATGTTTCAAGTATAGCCTCAACGTAATCTCTTGCGCCGTTTGATGCAACGAGCATATTAAAACTCATTGTATGGAGCTTATTCAATGTTTCATACACTCCGTCAATAAGCCTTCCTCTTTTTTCTCTTATCATACGGACTAAGTTATTAGTACATATAAGCGACAGTCTAATCTTTTCATCTTCTGTAAGCTGCGGGAAGAGCGTGTTGAATATATCGTCAAGTGTAAGTCCAAGGGTCGATATAATATCATCTTTTGCAGGAATATCCAAAGATTTACTATAACCCATATCTATAAAGCTTATAACGCCTTTTCTAAATGATTCTTCAAGAATATCGCCCACATCATAGATGGTACCGTCAATATCAAATGCTAAATATATATCGCTTGTCATAGTTTATAAGGGTAATTCCATGTTATTTTTGTTTATACCGTAGAGGGAGCTGTCTGATAAGTAACAAGAGTAAACGATAAGTACATACCTGCGTCATTGCGAGCGCTTCAACTACGTTCAGTATAGATTGTGTAACCTGCGCGTGGCAATCCAGAGTCTTAATTTATCCTACTGGATTGCCACGCCGAGTTT
>WRGT01000004.1 GCA_009787025.1 Spirochaetota bacterium | reverse complement strand
AGGACGGAATAAACGGTTATTTGGCAAAGTATCAAGATACTGATAGTCTGGCCGAATGCTTAAAGCGTGCTCTTGACCGTCAATGGGAGCCGGAAGTAGTCCGGGCAACAGCGGATAGATTTTCTTCTGAAAAAATCATTGATGAATATGAAAGGATTTTTGCATAAATGAAAAGAATCCTGTACATTGTAAGCACACTTAAACGTTGTAGTCCGGTCAATCAACTTTATAATGTAATAAGATATCTAAACAGGGAAGAATTTGAACCTTACCTTATAACGCTTTCTTCTGAGCCGCCTGATAGCAGTTGGAAAGATTATGAATCCATTGGAGTTCATTTATATTCTCTTCAGATGTCCAGACTTAAAGGTTTTATTCGCGCTGTAAAACAAGTAAATGTTTTACTTGCTGAAATAAAGCCGGATATTATTCATACTCAGGGTATTCGAGGGGATATAATTTCGTCCAAACTGCATATTGGTATTCCTAAAATAGCGACCGTTCATAATTTACCTCAGTTTGATTATCCTATGACTTATGGTTATATAAGGGGCAATCTTATGCGTGTTCGGCATATTAACACGCTAAAAAAAATTTCTCTTTGTATAGGAGTGTCAGGAACGGTTGCGGATAATTTAATAAATAAATATAAAATAAACAAAGTGATATCAATTCAAAACGGGGTTGATACTAATCTTTATTTTTCATCTAACGATAATGAAAAAAAGCTGCTGCGTGATAAATTAAATCTATGTATAACCGGAAACATTTTTATAAGTTCCGGTCATTTGACCGAGCGTAAAGATCCGTTATTTTTAATAAAAGCATGGAATAAAATATTCAATTCAAACGATAATAATCATTTGGTATTTATTGGCACAGGAAATCTTTTGGAAAAATGCAGGAAAGAAGCCGGTAATAATAAAAATATTCATTTAATTGGACAGGTTAATAATGTTGTTGATTATTTAAAATGTAGTGATTATTTTATATCTGTATCACAAGCAGAAGGCTTGCCTGTTGCTGTTCTGGAAGCAATGGCTTGCGGTTTACCTGTTCTGCTTTCTGATATTGAAGCTCATAAAGAGATTTTAACCTTCGCTTCCGGAGCCGGTTATTGCTATAAATTAGGTAATGAAGCTGATTTTTTGTATTTTCTGGATAAAGCGTTAAATGCAAATAAGATTGTAATGTGTAATGCTTCACAAGAAGCTGTTAAGAATAATTTTAATGCGAAAAAAATGTCAGAAAAATACCAGGGCGCTTACCGGCAGTTTTATACTGCTGTAACGGAGGCAGTTTGAGTTTTTCTGTTCTTATGTCAGTTTATGTAAAAGAAAATCCTCAGTATTTAGACGAGGCGTTATACAGCATCTGGGATCAGCAAACCTTGAAACCGGGACAGATAGTTTTGGTAAAAGACGGTCATCTTACAGAAGAATTAAATGCTTGCATAAATATCTGGAAGCAAAAGTTAGGTGATGTATTAACGCTGGTTGAGTTGCCGGAAAATGTTGGTTTAGGCGCAGCCCTCAATAAAGGATTAGAGCAATGCCGTTATGAATTAGTGGCAAGGATGGATTCGGATGATGTTTCTCTGCCAAAACGGTTTGAGAAACAGGTTGCCTTTATGGAAAATAATCCTGATATTGCAGCTTCAAGCGGAGTGCTTGAAGAATGGAATGAAAATTTCTCAAAATATATTGGAGTAAGAACATTGCCGCTTCAGCCTGAAGAAATAAATAAATTCGCTAAATATAGATGTCCGTTAAGCCATCCTGTAACAATCTTTCGTAAATCAAATGTATTGTCCGTAGGCGGATATCCTGCTTTCAGAGCGGGAGAGGATTATGTACTTTGGTCGTTATTGTTAAAAAAAGAATATAAACTGGCTAACCTTTCCGATATACTGCTTAAGCAGCGCGCCGGTAGTGGATTAATGAAGCGAAGAGGTTTTAAATCATTTAAAAATGAAATGAAAGCTATAAAATATCAGCATTCTATTGCATTCTTTAATAAGTATGAATATTTAAGATTTATTTTTATTAGATTTTTTGTCCGTATGTCTCCTAATTTTATAAAAAGTTTTTTATATAGATATAGGCATATAAGAAAATATCAATTTTTGATTATCCTTGTTGATATTATCCTGCTGGTTGCCTCTATCTTTCTAAGCCTTTGGATTAGGTATTTGCAAATTCCTTCAGTAGACATGTTTTTACGGTTAATTCCGCATTTTATTCCTATTATTGCAGTTTGGATTGTTTGTTTTTATGTTGCAGGATTTTATTCGCTGGAGATTCCCCGGATGGGGTATAAGATGCTTCCAAGCCTTTCAATGATAGCCGCTATATGTACTCTCCTGAGTTTTGCTTATTTCTATCTTAATATAAATTTTCGGGATGGCCCTAAAACAATTCTTTTGATATATGGTTTGGTTTTTCTTGCTCTAATTACCCTTTGGCGGCTGGGGCTTAACAAGATCGCCTTAAAATACACCGCGAAAATAAATATCGCTTTTGTCGGTATAAATAACGCGGTTACCGAATTGCTAAAAAACAGACAAACTAATTCTTTAATGAATTATAAGGTAAAGTTATTACTTAATGAAAATCCTGCAAAGGAGAGTGATTTTTACAATATATCTGTAATAAAAGAGCCTGAGGATTTTGTTGGAGAGATTAAAAAAAATAATGTGCAAATAGTTATATTCACAAGTGAGAATGAATTATCTCAATCAGTAAAAAAAGTATTGTTTGAGCTTATTCACTATAATATTGATTTTATCAGTATTTCTGATTTTTATGAGTTATTTATGCGCCGTATTCCTATTGACTCAATTAATGAGTTTGAGTTTTTGAAAAATATCAATCTTAGATCTAGAAAAATATATTTTCTGTTTAAGCAGACTGTTGATGTT
>WRGT01000003.1 GCA_009787025.1 Spirochaetota bacterium | reverse complement strand
ATTTCGAAAATAATTTACTGAAAGTGGTTAAGAAAAATTAGATAGAGATGAAAATCTTATCAAAAATTAAAAATTCAACAGTCTCAACAGGATTGTTATCCGAATCAACTATCTCAACAATATATCCCCCTGCGCCATATACTCGTTCCCATTTAATAGCACTGTCCTGATCTCCATATATTATGCCGCAGAGAGGTACAAAGAAAAGGATTATTAATAGCAAACCTTTTCTATTTAACATATATCACTTCCGGAGATTTTACTTTCGGCGCAGATATATTTTTACTCACTCTTATAATAAATGAACTCTTTTCAGACTCGCCGACAGTAATTGATTTACCTTTATCTATCCTCTTTGCTCTAACTGCCCACTTTACCTCTCCGGAATTGAATAAAGAAAAATTTCTCAAAGAAATATCCGTTCTTTTGCTATTCACCACCAAAACAGGTCTATTCAGCCCTTTAACGCTCTGGAAGAATTCAATCTCATACGAATCTGCGCCCTCAACACTGTTCCATTTGCAATTAATAAAATCAATACCATCAATATTTAGAACAGCCATATTCTTAGGATATATCAATACAATTGAATCTGCAACAGTAAAATAGACTGTTTTACCTGTTGCAATAGACTCCCCTGATTTATCAGTTATTGCCGTTCTCCAATAATATTTACCTTTAGCAGGCATTTTTACAAGAGTATTCACCTTGTCGGTTTTTACCGAATCAATAGTATTCTTAAAATTCGGATCCGATGATAATTCAAATAAGTAATTTTGCGAATCAACCGTATCTTCCCATACAAATTTCAAAAAATCGGATTGATTAGTTACGGTTGAACCGTTTTCAGGATATATACATTTTACAGGCAGCGGGGTTATAACGTTAAATGTTATAATGTCCGATGTTAAAATTTTATCGTCACTATAAATTGCAGAGACTCTGAAAAAATATTTCCCCTCAGGGAGCATATCTGCGCTATAAAAGTTTAATCTTGTAGCAGAGGTTTTAAGTATCTCTTTAAAATTCTTATCGGCTGAAATATCTACAGTATAATTTTCAGCCCATTTACTCCCCAGCCAGTTAAAATTAATATTATCTAAAAACTTTGACACCTTAAAATTATCTTCATTAAGCAGCTTCGGTTTTGCATAAGTATTAGGGACTATTTTTAAATCAAAAACTCCTGAAAGTTTCGGATCAAACAGTATATTAAAACTATCGGGATAGTCATATGACACATTATATATTACTCTTCCGGGTTCAAGATTAGAAATATTTATAGAATTTATTTCACAATTAATATGATTGTCTAAATTTTGAGATTTATTACCTTGCGATAGATAAAGCTTATAACCGCGTACAAAATCCGATTTAGTCCACTTAAAACTTACCATTTCATCTTCGGTAATCTGTATTACGCTGTTCTTATCAGGGAAAATCATCTCCGGCTGCTTATCTATAAGTACAGTGAATTTTCTTGATTGCGAAATCTCTTTTGATGAGATTACACGCCAGTAATAATCACCCGGCTCAATATCAATACTATAGCTCTTATCTTTTGTAACTCCGCTGTATTTAATATTTTTAAAATTTGAATCTAACGCCACTTGAACCGTTTCATTGCCCGATAAAGCGCTGTTCCACTTAAAATTAATTCTATCGCTGTTTTTGCATATTACAAAATATATGTTATTTGAAGGAGAAGCAGGTATTATTAACGAATTTATTATCTCAAATTTTTCATCTGTAGCATGAACTAAATCATTGGTATGAAGCTTTGAGATCTCGCCATTTCTGTTTACAATAGCTTCTCCGGCTAAGACATCTATATCAACAATATCGCCCCTCTTCTTTACAGAGAACTCCCCTTGATTTGTGGATATGGAAAAATCCTTAGTATTAATAGTTATACTCTTAGATGAATTATTTTTTGCTGAAATTGCGCCCTGATCACAATTAATTTTAACTCCGTTTTTGTCGGATACAATTATGATCATTGTCTCTTCATCTATAGAAATCTCTCCGCTTTCATTAAATTGCAGATAGGCAGAAGACTCTGCAACTGTTCTTACTGAGTCATAATTAAAAAAAGGAGCGCTGTTTGAAATGCTCTCCCATATTACATAATCGCCGTATTTTCTTTCGGCAACATTCTTCTTAATGACAAGCGTCCCTATGGCATCTTCATCACTTCTATCAATCTTTCCCATAAGCTCTTTATAGAGATAGTAAGATGATAAAAGTATTACAGCCACACAGAGAAGAACGATTAAGAGTGAACTTTTATTCAATGATTTCATATTTCAATTCATTCGCTTTAATATGAATATCTTTGTTAGATAATGGAGGACTGATTCCAACAATCTTTCTTAAAATCGAAATATTCTCAGGGCAGTTTGGATCATTTTTTCTTCCAAGCACTGCATATATCTGCTGAGGATCAATTTTTCCCTTAACCTTTATCTTTTTCATCGGCTCAACATTAAAAATTCTTTTTACATTATTATAAGCATCGGCTGATATTAGTATATCCGTGCCGAATGCTTTATTTAATGCTTCAATCCTTGAAGCAAAATTTACAGTATCGCCGATAACGGTGTACTCCATTCTATCTTCAGATCCGATTTGACCTACAAGAACAGGACCCGTATTTATGCCGCAGCCGATACTGATTACAGGCTTCTTCGCTTTGCTGCGCTCCTTATTAAATTTTATCAAAACCTCTCTCATCAAAAGGGCGCTGTTTACGGCATTCTCAGTATCATTACCATGCGATACAGGCGCGCCCCACACAGCCATTATTGCATCGCCGATAAATTTATCAACTGCGCCTTTGTTATCATTTACACATTTTACCATTAGAGTCATATACTCATTTAAAAACTCTACAACCTC
>WRGT01000002.1 GCA_009787025.1 Spirochaetota bacterium | reverse complement strand
CCAGACATTATAGGTACGCCGTTTACATGACTGAGCAGATGAAACTCAGCGCCGTTTATATAAGCAATGTAGAGGAAAAGAAGCCAATTAAAAACAGAGAATATGCTAAAAAATTTATAAAGCCCGGGCTGATAAAAAAGGTAGAGCATAACAGTATAAGCCACTAAAGCTCCGGTAGTGTTTATTGACCCGGATGCAAATGTCCATCCGTCCAAAAAAGCATGATTATATCTAATAGCAAGAGGCGCCAGAGCAGTTGTAAAACCAAGAATCCACGGAAGAATTTTAACATCTAATAAGTTTTTTTTTCTAATATATACTATTATTGCAATTGCCACATTAAATGAGTTAACAATAATATTTGCAAGTATAGGTTTGAATCCGGCACGACCCAAAAATTGAAGTGTAACCGAAGAAATGAAGACTGTTAAGAGCACTATTATATAATAAAAGGCTCCTTTTATCTCGAGACGCTGTCTTGGAGTATATTTCATAAATACATCCTTATTATGTTATGCAATTTTTTGTATTTTTGGTAATTTGTATAAAATCTTATAATGGATGTAAAGAATTTTTTAAGTATTTGTTGTATATAACCTCATTTTGTGTCATATCTCAATACTTATATAGTAGAACTAAGGGCTGCTATTAAACCTCTTCTTCACCGTCACTGTCATTTTCAGCTTCGCTTGCAATCTGCTTTGTTTCGGTTATTATATCAGACGCATTGTTAAATATTTCATCAGAGATTCCTGCCATACCATTTGCCTCTGCAGACATTCCGTCAAGGGTGCTTATTAATTCTTCAATTGCTTTAAATGATGATTCAACTCCGATTTTCTGTTCGTCTGTGGCAGTACTGATTTTCTTTGCCTGTGTTATGTTATCTTTCATCTGGTCTATTATGATTTGTGTAAATCTGTCTTCAATCAATAAACTCTCCTGAAGTATTCGTATCTTATTAGCGCCCTGTTCCATTTGCGAGATCATCCCGCGCATCATCTGGGCGGTTTTTTGGATTACAGCAGCTCCATCAACCGTGCTCTTTGAACTGCTTGAGATAACGTTGTTTATCTCTTTTATACTCTCCTGCGTTTGAAATGCCAGCTTGCCAATCTCATCTGCAACAACGGCAAATCCACGACCTGACTCTCCTGCGCGCGCAGCCTCTATGGAAGCATTAAGCGAGAGAAGGTTTATTCTGTCTGCAATTTCTACAATAAGCTCAACGGTCTGACCAATCCTGTTACTTTGATCTTTTATATCATAAACTGTTTTTTCAACTTCCATTAGATGCTCATTCGCTGCTGCGCTCTGGTCCGATACGGACTGTATGTCGTTATATGTTTCGTCAAGATTCTTTTTTGTCTCTACGCGGATATCTTTAAAGTCATCTATAATAGATTCCATCTTGACATTCCCTTCAACCTGAGCTGAAGATTCGGCTGCTATCTGCTCTGCCGCTGAGGAGATCTCCTCCATAGTTGCAGACATTTCGGAGAACCTTGCAGCCTGTGATTCCATATTTGAATTAAAATTATTCAGCAGAGTATGTTGAGAGTCAATTTTTTGGAAAAGAGTATCTGTTTTTTCTTTAATTATTTCTGTTATCATATCCGAAGATTTTGCCTGATGAATAATTTGATTGTTCTGTTCAACAGATTGATCAATATATTTAATAACGCCGGAGAGGTTTCTAGATATTATTATAAAGATAAGTAATATGGATATAATGAATGAAACTTCGCGCCAGAAGATTAAGCCCGACAACGCAGCTTTACCGTCATCTACATAAGTTTGAAAATAAATTTCTGCGCCGTTTATGTAAGCAAGATAGAGGAAAAGAATCCAATTAAAAATTGCATATACGATAAAAAATCTGTAAAGGTTAGTTTGAAAAAAGAAAGAGAGTAAAATAACAAAAACAACTAAAACACCGGTAGTATTGATTGATCTGGATGCAAATGTCCAACCATCCGTAATAGCATGGTGATATTTAACAGCGATAGGCGCTAGAGTAGTTGTAAAGCCAAGAATCCATGGAATAATTGTAACTTTTATCCCGTTTCTTTTCCTGATATATACTATTATTGCCATGATTACATTAAGTGATGTAATAACAACACTCAGCAGTATGGCTCTCAATCCCGCAGCTCCAAAATATTGAAATGCAACCGAACAAATAAAAGTAGCTGAAAGTCCTATTATATAATAAAACGCTCCTTTTATTTCAATATTTTGTCTTGGGGTGTATTCCATAAATAATTTTTCCTTTTTTTATAGTTTATTTAGCTTTTGAGACAAAGTTTAAAGTGTGTAGATTCTCTATTGAATTTACTCCTCTTCTTCGTTAACATTGTCATCTTTTATTACAACTTGCTCAGTATCTATTATTATAGATTCTGCATTGTTATGTATTTCATCAGAGATTCTTGCCATTTCTCTTGCCTCTGCAGACATTCCTTCAAGGATGCTTATTAATTCTTCAATCGCCGTAAAGGATGATTCAACTCCGATTTTCTGTTCGTCTGTGGCAGTACTGATTTTCTTTGCCTGTGTTATATTATCTTTCATCTGGTCTATTATGATTTGCGTAAATCTGTCTTCAACCGATAGACTTTCCTGAAGCATTCGTATCTTATTAGCGCCCTGTTCCATTTGCGAGATCATCTCGCGCATCATCTGGGCGGTTTTTTGGATTACGGAAGCTCCTGCTACCGTGCTCTTTGAACTGCTTGAGATAACGTTGTTTATCTCTTTTATACTCTCCTGCGTTTGAAACGCCAGCTTGCCAATCTCATCTGCAACAACGGCAAATCCACGACCCGACTCTCCTGCGCGCGCAGCCTCTATGGAAGCATTAAGCGAAAG
>WRGT01000001.1 GCA_009787025.1 Spirochaetota bacterium | reverse complement strand
GAAATGACGGTTATAAAAGTAGAGGGAAGCGCAGCTTATAAGGACGGCAACACGTGGCAGCTCATTAAGGTAAATCAAAAACTGCCTGAAGGTATTAAAATCAGCACAGGGGCAAATTCCTATGTTGATATTAAACTAAACTCAAAAAATCATACAATGCAGGTTAAGCCCTATTCAATGGTACAGGTATTCAGCAATGAAACAATAACAGAAGCGAATACAAATGTAGGGCTTAAACGGGGCAGTATAAATGCAAAAGTGCCGAGAGATGCAAATGTAAAAACAGTATTTAAGGTTACTTCCCCTGTTGCAACTTCAAGCGTAAGAGGAACAGAGGAGAATATTTCATACGGTCCTGATACGGGCATGGTAGTTGAGGTGTTGAGCGGCGAGGTTGAAGCAAAGAATAATTCAGGAAGAAGCAATCTGCTAACAGGCAGGCAAAAGTTTGTACAAGCCGGACAGTCTGGTCAACCGAACCATATAATGAAGGATATAAGGGACGTGTCTATTGTACAGGTAAGCGCTCACGGACTAACGCCTGAAGAGAAGACGTCAATGTTATATAATGATGAACAAACGGGAACTCCCGGCAATGATACGCCTGTTTTGGACAATCTGTTACAGAATGAAAAATTTAGGTGTGATGATGGCAGTTGTGATTAAGTGAAGGAGAGATTTTATTAAACAAGTTAAGGAGATTTTATTTATATGAAATTTATTAAGATTTTTTATATTAACATTCTGTTATTAGGGGTTTTGTCTTCAACAGCCGTAAGTCAGGATATATCGCAAATAACGTTTATAAACGAACTTGACGGAAAGAGCGCTGCAACTTATGGAGACGCCCTTCGCATGTTTGAATTTCAGGAAAGAAATTCAAACCTGTATATGCTTAAGGGTTATAATAACGATGCGCGCTTAACAAAGGGCATGGCTTCGCTTATGACTGCAAGATATCTTAAACTTAACAAAAGTCTTATGTACAAAATATTTGATATTGAAAGATATGCCTACAGGGCATGCCTGGCTGATAAGTTCTTTAGCATAGACGGAGGCGAAAATGATTTAATGTCCGGTCCTGAGCTTATTGAATTATTGGCAAAAATCAATGATTATAAGAGTGGTAAATAATTATGAAATTGAAAATAATATTTGTTTTATTGACGTTAATAACCGCTATTCATCTCTTTGCCCAATCAGCTCAAAGAGATGAAGAAAGGTTTTTTTACGGATCTAATGTAGATAAGGACTTTGAAGTTGCAAATACTGCTAAGTCCTTTTCTAACAAGGGGATTC
Source organism: Spirochaetota bacterium (assembly GCA_009787025.1). Taxonomy (GTDB): domain Bacteria; phylum Spirochaetota; class UBA4802; order UBA4802; family UBA5550; genus WRGT01. Next base: position 1,453 of record WRGT01000001.1, on the reverse strand, counting down.
AGTACGGCGCAATATTAAGTCCCATTTATATACTTGATGATAGTGACGAAGTATATGATTCTTGGGGTTCTCTTACAGGAGGAGGAAGGCTTAGTTCATATATTCTAAATGCAAAAGTTTGGGGAAAGGTCTATCTTTGGGACAACAGCTTTTTTTATATAAGAGGCAAAAATTCATATCTTGGTATTATTTCCAAGAAAGGAATTTATGATAATGATTATTATAAATCGGATAATCTTTTGGACCTTGACCTGTCATATTTGTCAATGTCGTTTAAAAATCTGAATATCTCCGCAGGCAGAAATTATTATACAGTAGGCACAGGGCTTGTTTTAAACGGCAGAGGCGACGGCGGTGAAATTGCATGGAATTCGTCTTTCTTAAGTATTAATCTTCTTGGTCTTTACACCGGGCTTCTGATAAAGGACGACAACCCATATAAATTAAGCGACATAGACGTTGCAGACGGCGCAAAAAGGGGTTTTGCAGGTGGAACCGTTTCTGCATTTTTTTACAATCAAAAACTATATTTATTCGGTCTTGTTCAAAGGGATTTTGCAGATGAAGATGATCCGTCTTCGAAAAAAAGGTATAATTCTGAATATTATGGCGCAGGTTTGGACGGTGTTTTATTCAGTAATATGTCCTATTATGCTGAATTTGTTTATGAAACAGGAAAAAGTTATGCTTACGGGGATACCAAGAAGTATAATATCTCTGCATATGCCATAAACAGCGGTATCTATTATTACATACCTGTTGTGTTTAGCCCTGCCCTTATTTTCCAATATTCATTCGGTTCGGGTGATAAGTATAGATCACAATATTCCGGTTCGCTTAGGGACTATGGAAGCGGAGATGACAAGGGTTTTATTCCGTTCGGTACATTTAACGGCGGATATGCACTTAAGCCCAATCTTGGAAATATGCATATTATTCGCGGAGGATTTTCATTTGCGCCGTTTAAAGCAATGAGTCTTGGAGCTAAATATCTCTATTATTTAAAAGATAAAAAAGAAGCTCATGTAAATGCAGGTGAAGCAAGGGTGCCTGAGAAGTTTGTGGGACAGGGTATTGACGTTTCATTTAGATGGCAAATATTTTATGATTTGTCAATGTATGTAAACTACGGCTTATTTCTTCCCGGCGATGCATATGATGAAGATGGTTTTTACTACTGGTTGCCTGAATCAAAAAAAGCCAGAAATTTTGTCATGGCAGGGGTTAATTTTAGCATATAGTCAGGGGTGCGTATAGTAATTAGTTGCATTTTTTATATGTCATTGCGGGGGCTGTTCAATAAGTAAGAGGCAGGCAATCCGTTACATTCTTACGTCATTGCGAAACCTATTTAAAGTTCACCTGATAGAACAATGTAAACTCGGCGTGGCAATCCAGTAGGATAAATTAAGACTCTGGATTGCCACGCGCAGGTTACACAATCTATACTCAA